>NZ_DATMTE010000681.1:0-3270 GCF_035564935.1 Chitinophaga sp.
TATTATACCATACAGGACCGGTATAATACAGAAGTGCGGCGGCATAATTTTTCTGATCCGTAAGCCGGATATCCACCTGCATATGATTTTTCAAAAGAAGGCATACTCTTTCCTTACCTTCTGCAATAACCCTGGATACAAGAGGTAACCTGCTGAGTTTATATACAAAATGTTTCCTGAGTGAAGCTTTCACCTGTAGTAATATATCTATATCGCCAACTGTATCTTTTTTTCTTCTAAGGCTGCCGGTAAGCGTTGCCTTTTCAACTTCAGGGAATTGTTTTGCCGCCCGCAACATTTCTTCTGCTGCCAGCAGTGCCTCCCATAGCTGGAAGCGGTTTTCCTTGGCTAGTTTCAGGCTGCGCCTGATATTTTCCACTTTTTTTGGGTTGAATCCTTTTAAGTTATCCAGCTGTCCGGTGGCCACAGCAGTGCTGCATTCATTGATGTTATTTACGCCGAGATGCTCATGAATAGCCGCTACATTGGCGGTGCTGATATCTTTGATTTCCAGGAGTTCGGCTAACGCTCCGGGGATCTTTTTTACTGTATTTTTCATGCTGATGGTTTTACAGATATTACCTGAGGTTCTTTTTTAGATATGGGCGAAGTAGTAAATTCCTGGCAGAGATTTTCGACTTCCGCCATTACGAGGTCTTTCCTGGAAGCAGCGATGCCCGATTCTTCCAGGTATGACGGATGCGCTGCCAGTGTTTTACATAAAACAATCCCTCTCTCCAGTAACCTGCTCTTTTCGCCCTTGGTGAGTGTAGTAATGCAGGTTACGGGGTATAAGCCTGCCTGATAAATGATGTCTTTAAGACCTCCCCCGGTGGGGAAGTCCCACGACATGAGATGTAATCCCATGCAGGCTGCATATTGCGTCGCATCCGTGGAAAAGCGGGTATTGGTAATGAGCCATGCTTCGCATTGCTGTTGCGTCTTTTCATGCGTGTTTTTCCATTGCCATTCGATATCCCTGAACCTGGATTCAACATAAAGCGGGATTTTTATATCGCAAAAGGCGCCTTGCTGGTGATGATATTTGCATTCAATAATATTTGAAACCTTATTCCTGACCGCCAGTATATCTACTTCATGTTTAACGCAATGGCCTTCCAGTATTTCGTTGGTAGTTGCCGTGAATTCCTGTTGCCGGAACAGTTCGGCCACATACTGTTCAAATGGAAACCCGGAGGGCCCAAGTTCAAATATGGCCTGTTTTAAATGATATTTCCCTGCCACAGCCTTTGCTTTTCTTTTCAGCAATCCATAGGCAATTTTATATATCATTCGGGTGGGTATATTGGGATATATTTGCCGGTATAATTCATCCAGCACCGTTTCAATTACGTCTGGCCGTGCTCCCGATTTTCTCAGGGATTGCCTGATTTTTTCCGCAGAAAAAGGCACGGTAGTTCCTGAAGCTTTAGTGACCAATAGCGATGGCTGTTTTGTTCCCATGCGAATGCCTGTTTTAGTAATATTAAAATTATGGTTAAGTATGCAGTGTTTAAATGATAGTTATTAGTTGTTTACCTGATTTTAATCACGTTACTGAGTGAGACAGATCATTTATTTTAACCTTTCATGATAATAAATTAGTATTCTAAATCAGTAATATGGCAGGTTATTTTGATCATTATTCAGCTAAAGGAAATCAACTGCTGAGTGAACTGGCCGCCGGGCTCGGGGAGCCTGAAAATATACAAAGAGCTGCCAATGTATTACGATGTACGCTGCACACATTGCGGCGATGTTTAAGTACAGAGGAATCTCTTCATTTCATATCACAGTTGCCTTTGATTATCAAAGGAATGTATGTCGATGGCTGGAAAATAAGTCATCAGGAACGTATCAGGACCTGGGATGAGTTTTTACTGGATTTATATGATGCAGCCGGAACACCTGGTTGCGGAGATTTTGATAACCGGCAAAATGCTGCGATAGCAGTGGCAGCAGTATTCAGGGTATTGATGACTCATATTTCGGCGGGAGAAATGTCTGATGTTATGGCGCAGCTGCCGGCCCATTTAAAAAATGCACTTCTGGCGCTTATGACCTGCGATTTTTGATAAATAAACGATGAATGGTGATGGGAGTGTGTGCTATGGTATTTAATTGCCCGGGCGGGTAATGCCAGTTCAGTTGTATTTCAGCGGATTCCTGTTATCATTAAAAATGCAAAGCCATCCTTGATCGGCCCGCTTCAGGTTGGATAACTAACTATTTTGTTTTTACAAACGAAAATAGCCGTATTTTTAGAACATGAGAAAAACCTTCATTCTGTTCATACTGGCATTAGTATCAACCATAGCTTGCCGTAAACATGAACAGGAACCGCAGCCACCTGTTGTCGATCACAACGACACCATTCCTTATAATGTTACTACGTTAATGGATGTAGAAGCTCATATAGCAGGAATGGCCATCGCCGATGATGGCACTATCTTTTACAGCGTGCGTAATAAAATTTATATGATAAAAGATAGTGTGAAATCCCTCTTCGCAGGAGGCGAGGCCGGCTATGAAGACGGTCCGCGGGCATCTGCCAGGTTTAATTACCCTGCAAGACTGGCCCTTGACCAGAAAGGAAATTTATATGTAGCCGATAGACAGAACTATAGAATAAGAAAGATTGACAGAGCAGGGAATGTATCTACCATGATTTTTTCATATGCGAATCCTGTTTATGATGACATCGGGCACGTAGTAGAAATAGTTCATGATACCACCAGTAATGCCGGTGATGTATGTGATTTAAATGTAAAAGGCAATCATTTATATATCATAGACTACCAAAGTATAATTGCCTATAACGGTATAAATGGCTACAACACAGCCCAATGTCGTTTAGACAGTAATAACTTCCTTTCTAAAGGAGTCGACTTATATACAGGTGGAAGCGTGAAAGGTTTGGATGTCTCACAGGATGAACATTATCTTTATTGGGGCAATATTTATGGAATTTACAGATATGATTTAAGATCAGAGGAAATAGCACTCTCTTACGGGTACGATAATTCGTTTGTAAATTTTGTACTGGGAGAAGGAGATAGCGTTATGTATATACCCAGAATGAACAAATGTATTATTGACAGGGTGTCCCTGGCCACCGGCATAGGTTCACTGATTGCCGGGCAGGTAAATGATCCCGCGCAGCAGGGTCCGCATCCGTCTATTGATGGCGTTGGTACCGGGGCTTCCTTTAATCATCTTAATTTCATCAAGAAAAAAAATAACTACCTATATATTGCCGAAAGCAATTAT
>NZ_DATMTE010000682.1:0-24867 GCF_035564935.1 Chitinophaga sp.
TTTCGCTGATTACACTGATTAGATTTTGTGGGATTTTAAACTGATTCGGGGAGATAACAGCGGATTTTGTCTGACTCAGGATTTTGATGATTTTGCTGATTACACTGATTTTATTTTAAGAGTTTGAAGATAGTTTGGGAGATAAAATTGGATAGTGAGCTTTTATCTTCGTGAATTATTTATTAATTCCAGTAAAATCTTAAACGGTATCAGTGAACTATCTATAATCCTAAGTCAGAAAAAATCTGCTCCAGGTAATTCGTTGCTATCTCTCAAACTATTTTCAAATTCCAAAAATAAAATCAGTGTAATCAGCAAAATCATCAAAATCCTGAGTCAGACAAAATCCGCTGTTATCTCCCCGAATCAGTTTAAAATCCCACAAAATCTAATCAGTGTAATCAGCGAAATCATCAAAATCCTGAGTCAGACAACATCCGCTCCAGGCAAAATTCGCATGGATTTTCTTACTTTGAGGGGAAAACCGGTTGCACGTATGATCAGGAAGAAAGAAGGCTTTCAGGGCCAGCGGATGATCGTTATTCCACGTAACATCCTGAACAGGAAATGCGCCAGGGAACCCGCACTTATGCCGCTGTATATCACGGATATAGGGTATTACCCCAAAGCGCTGTTCCATCACCGGAAAAGAGCGCAGGGCGCAGAACAGCATATTTTAATCTATTGCCTGGAAGGCAAAGGCAGCATCACACTGAAAAAGGAGGTACATACCATCCAGGCGGGCGACTGCTTCCTGCTGCCAAGAAAATGTGCACATGAATACAGTGCGGATGAAAATGATCCCTGGACTATCTACTGGGCGCATTTCCAGGGGAGCAGTGCAGACGGTATTGTGCAAACCGCTATCAGGGAATGGAAAGGTAACAAAGTGTATCTTCCCCACTCCCCCGACAGGTTACACCAGTTTGAGCGCATCTACCAGCAGCTGCAAAGAGGCTACCGGGAAGAAAACCTGGTATGGTCCAATATGAACTTCTGGTCGTTCCTTTCTTCCTGTATTTACCCCGACCTTACCCAGCAGGGAAAGGCTTTCCGCCAGAACGATGCCATCGACCAGTGCATCGATTATATGAATAATCACCTCGACCAGATGCTTACCCTGCAACAAATGGCGCAGGCAGTAAATCTCTCCCAATCACATTTCTCTTATCTTTTTAAAAACAATACCGGCTTCTCTCCCATCGAATACTTTAACCAGCTGAAAGTGCAGAAGGCTTGCCAGTACCTGCTTTTCACACAATTGCGTATCAAGGAAATCGCCGCCCAGCTTGGCATGGAAGATCCTTATTACTTCTCCCGGATGTTTAGCAGGGTCATGGGTGTATCGCCCAATCAATACAGGGAGAGGAAATCGTAACCGTAAGATAATCCATCATAAACAGCATATCATCTAGCCCCTGTTCCATGCTGCCGGCTTATTTTTACAGACGTCAATGAAAAAACAATGGACCATTTTTCCACGTTGAGGCTCACCGTGAGCCTCACCCTGGCAGCAGGGGCAGGTTTGCTTTTTGCCACCTGCAGCTCCGATAAGAAAGTAGACTTCAGCACCGAGGTAAAACCCGTGCTCAATAAGCATTGTATCAGCTGCCACGGTGGGGTGAAGCAAAGCGGCGGATTTAGTGTATTGTTCAGGGAAGAAGCCCTGGGCGTTACCAAATCCGGCAAGCCCGCCATTATTCCCGGTCACCCGGAGAAAAGCGAATTTATCCGCCGCCTTACCTGTAAAGATCCTAAAGAACGGATGCCGCAGAAAGGCGAACCACTTACCCATGCAGAAATAGATATCCTCACCCGCTGGGTGAAACAGGGCGCAGAATGGGGAGAACACTGGGCGTATGTATCTCCCAAAAATATTCCGGTACCTGATATCGATGTTCCCAATGGCAATGAAATAGACCACTTCATACAGGCAAAACTGAAAGAAGAAGGATTAAAGCCCTCCCCGGAAGCAGATAAAATGACCCTGCTCCGCCGGGTAAGCCTTGACCTCACCGGTTTGCCACCTACCCCTGAAATGGCCAGGCAGTTTACTGCCAGCAACGATCCTGAAGCATATGAAAAATTAGTGGACAGCCTCCTGCAATCACCCCACTATGGTGAACGCTGGGCCGCTATGTGGCTGGACCTTGCCCGCTACTCCGATACCAAAGGATATGAAAGGGATGACAGCCGGAGAATATGGCGCTACCGCGATTGGGTGATCGATGCATTTAATAATGATATGCCATACGATACCTTCACCATTGAGCAACTGGCAGGCGATCTGCTCCCCGATCCTACCCGCGACCAGCTCATTGCCACGGCGTTTAACCGCAATACCATGACCAACGACGAAGGCGGTACCCAGGATGAAGAGTTCCGCACCGCCGCCGTAATGGACCGCGTAAGCACCACCATGGATGTATTCCAGGGCGTTACCATTGCCTGTGTGCAATGCCATAGCCACCCCTACGATCCTTTCCGCTTCGAGGACTATTATAAACTAATGGCCTTCCTCAATAATACCCGCGATGAAGATACCCATATGGAACATCCGAAACTTCGTTTGTACGACAGCGTTAGTACCGGCGAAGTACGGCAGGTGAGCGATTGGGTGGCGCAAAACGGTAACACCCAACAGGTAAAAGAAGTACAGGAATTTTTGAAAGTACTGGAACCAAAAGTACATGCGCATGTAGCAGATAATTATATCAACGGCGCCCTGCTGGATACAAAATATATGGGCATCAGGAACAACGGCAGCTGCCGCCTTCCGCAACAGCACATGGAAGGCAAAACACAACTGCTCATGAACTACTGGACCGGCAGCCAGGGAGGTTCAGTGGAATTTCGCCTCGATAGCCTGAACGGACGCACCATCATTAAACATAACCTGGCGCCCACCAAAGGCCGCCTCGCTATCAGTATGCCGCTCCCGCCTGTAACCGGCACGCATGACGTATACCTTATTTTCCGCAATCCTTCCCTTAGTCCTGCCGACGCTGTGTGCAACGTGGAATGGTTTGCCTACCTGGACGATATTCCCGGTAAAGGAAAACCGGGTTATGATAAGATCAATAACACCTGGTTATCACTCATCAATCAAAACCCTGATGATATCCCGGTAATGATAGAAAACCCGCCGGTAATGGCACGTACCACCAACATTTTTGAACGGGGTAACTGGATGGTAAAAGGCAAAGCAGTAACGCCGGATGTACCGCGTTCCCTAAACCCATTCCCGGCAAAAGCGCCGCGCAACCGCCTCGGGTTTGCCATGTGGCTCACCGATACTAAAAACCCGCTCACCGCCCGTGTAATGGTGAACCGTTTATGGGAACAGGTGTTCGGTACCGGTATCGTGGAAACCATAGAAGATTTCGGTACACAGGGCTTCACCCCGTCGCATCCCGAACTGCTCGATTATCTCGCTTACCAGTTTATGCATAAATACAAGTGGCATATAAAACCACTGCTGCGTGAAATAGTATTGTCCGCCGCCTATAAACAAACTTCTTCCAGCACTCCCGAACTGCAGGAAAAAGACCCGGCTAACCGCCTGCTGGCCAGGGGGCCGCATTTCAGGCTCACAGCCGAAGAAGTAAGGGACCAGGCGCTCACCGTGAGCGGCTTGCTGAACCGCCAGCTGCATGGCCCCAGCATTATGCCCTACCAGCCCGATAATATCTGGCAAACCGTGTGGAGCGGCGCTACCTGGAAAACTGCCGATGACGGCAACCAGTATCGCCGGGCAGTATATGTTTACCAGAAACGGACCAGTCCGTACCCGTCTATGCTCTCCTTCGACGGCAGCAGCCGCGAAGTATGCCTGCAACGGCGTATCCGGACCAACACACCGCTCCAGGCGCTGGTTACGCTCAACGACCCGGTATACGTGGAAACCGCTTCCTCACTGGCAAAACATATGCTGAAAAACGGCGGCAATGACGCCGCAGCGTGTATCCGTTGGGGTTATCAAACGGCCATGTATAAACCACTGCCCGATAATAAATTGAAAGTGCTGCAAACCTTGTATACACAGGCGCTGACGGAATACCGGAAGAAGCCTGCCGATGCAGATAAACTACTGCAGCACAAAGAAAACACACCACAAAAAGCGGAACTGGCAGCACTTACTGTGGTAGCCAACGCTATTATGAACCTGGATGAATTTCTGACTAAATCCTAATGCGGTATGACTAAGCATGCACGACTGATAAAGGAAGCAAATGATCAAACGCTGCGGTACTTCACCCGCCGCCACTTTCTGATGGATTGTGTGAAAGGCCTGGGAGCTGCCGCGTTCAGCTCTTTCCTCGCCAGCTGCGGCAGCAGCAGCAAAACCCTGCTGGACCTGGCAGGAAACCCTATGGCGCCACGGGTGCCACAGTTCCCCGCAAGAGCCAAAAGCGTGATCTACCTGCACATGGCGGGCGCGCCGTCGCAGTTGGAACTGTTCGACTATAAACCGGCCCTCCAGAAATTACATAACCAGCTATGCCCCCAGTCGCTGCTGGAAGGGAAAAAATTTGCCTTCATCCGCGGCGTTCCAAAAATGCTGGGTCCGCAGGCTGTTTTCGCGCAACACGGCGAATCCCGCGCATGGATCTCCGATCACCTGCCGCACTTCACTACCATGGCAGATGAGGTGAGCTTCCTCAAAGCCGTGCAAACAGACCAGTTCAATCACGGCCCCGCGCAGCTGCTCATGCAAACCGGCAGCGCCAGGCTGGGACGCCCCAGCATCGGCTCCTGGGTTACCTATGGCCTTGGCTCTGAAAATGAGAATCTACCCGGTTTCGTAGTACTTACCTCCGGCGGCAAAACACCCGATGCAGGTAAAAGCGTATGGGGCAGCGGTTTCCTCCCCTCCGTGTACCAGGGAGTACAGTGCAGAACCAAAGGAGAACCCGTGCTCTACCTCACCGATCCGGATGGTATGAGCCGCGACCTCCGTAAAGAATCCATCAACGCTATCAACGAAATCAACAAACAGGAATACGCCACCTTCGGCGACCCGGAAACATTATCACGCATCTCCCAGTACGAACTGGCCTACAAAATGCAGATCTCTGTGCCGGAAGTAATGAACATCAACAACGAACCGGATTATATCCACGAAATGTACGGTACGCAGCCAGGCAAAGAATCCTTTGCCAACAATTGCCTGCTGGCACGCAAACTGGTGGAAAAAGGCGTGCGCTTTGTACAGCTGTACGACTGGGGATGGGATAGCCACGGTACCGACGAAAACCTGGCGATTGACTACGGCTTCCGTAACAAATGCCGGGAAATTGACCGTCCTGTTACTGCGTTGCTGAAAGACCTTAAACAACGCGGACTGCTCGATGAAACCCTGGTGATCTGGGGTGGTGAATTTGGCAGAACACCCATGCAGGAAAACAGGGACGGTAAAGAAATGCCTTTCCTGGGCCGCGATCACCACGTGGAAGCATTCACCATGTGGATGGCAGGCGCCGGGATCAAAAAAGGATTTTCCTACGGTGAAACCGATGAAATAGGCTATGCTGCTGTAAAAGGTAAGGTAGCCATCAATGATATTCATGCCACTATACTGCAACAGATGGGCTTTGACCACGAAAAGCTCACCTACCAGTTCCAGGGCCGGCCATTCCGGCTTACAGATACAGGCGGAAAAGTAATTACACCCATACTAAGCTAAAACCTACATGAACAGCAACAGGAGAAATTTTATCAAACAATCAGCCATACTCGGTTCCGCATTATGTATCCCTTCCCTGCCGGCATTTGCCGCGGCAACGCCTGTCAACCCAAAGGAAGGATACCGCCTTATTGTACTGGCCACCAACTGGGGCTATACCGGCAGCATCAACGATTTCTGCGCACAGGCAAAAAAAGCAGGGTACGACGGCCTCGAAATATGGTGGCCCAATGAAACGGCTGCACAACAGGAACTGTTTGCAGCACTGGAACAACACGGGCTTGAAGTAGGGTATCTATGTGCAGGCTACGATAGCGACTATGCGAAACATGCACAACAGTTTGAAACCATGCTGAAAGCGGCTACCAGCCATCATAAGATCAAACCGTTATACATCAACTGCCACTCCGGAAGAGATTATTTTTCCTTTGAACAGAACAGCGCTTTAATAGATATGACCTACCGGATCTCCAAACAATCCGGCATACCGGTGTACCATGAAACACATCGTTCACGGATGCTGTTTGCCGCGCATATTGCCGGTAAATTCATCGATGCAAAACCGGACCTGCGGCTTACCCTCGATATTTCACACTGGTGCAATGTACATGAAACCCTGCTGCAGGACCAGCAGGCCACTGTAACCAAAGCACTGGACCGTGCAGGTCATATACACGCCCGCATTGGGCACCCGGAAGGGCCGCAGGTGAATGATCCCCGCGCGCCGGAATGGGCCAACGCCGTAAAAGCGCACTTCGGCTGGTGGGATCAGATCGTGCAACGCCACCAGGCTGCCGGCAAACCGCTTACCTTCCTCACCGAATTTGGACCGGCCGATTACCTGCCCACGCTGCCATACACGCGGCAACCGGTGGCCGACCAATGGGATATCAATGTATTTATGATGAACCAGCTAAAACAACGTTACAGTAAACCATGAGATTATTGATCAGTAGCGGCAGCTGGAGTATGTTTATCGGACGTTCACATCCTTTACTGGTACACCTGCCTATCGGCATTTTAATTATTGCATTTATACTCACCCTGCTGGCCCGCAGGGAAAAATGGCGGCATGTGCAAAGCGCACTGCCTGCGGTATTACTGGCAGCGGCGCTGTCGGCCATACTCAGCTGTATCACCGGCTACCTCCTTTCACTGGATGGAGGCTATGAAGAAAAGCTGCTGCAAACACATAAGTATCTCGGTATAGGCGTGGCCGTTATCAGCACCGGATTATACCTGCTGGAAAAATACAAACACCGGTTTCCCCGGCTGCAGCTGCCTGCGGCCCTGCTCATGGTATTACTGCTGAGCGCTGCAGGGCATTATGGTGGTAGTCTTACCCATGGCGATGATTACCTCACGCAGGCAATGCCTGCTCCCTTGCAGCGGATCACAGGCATGAACAAAGCAGTGGCTAACACCGCCGCCTATACGAATATTGGCGACGCCCGGTTGTATGAAGACCTGGTGCAGCCCGTATTGGCCAACCGCTGTTATGGCTGCCATAATGAACAAAAACTGAAGGGCGGCCTGCGGCTGGAATCCATTGCCCTTATCCGTAAAGGCGGGGAACATGGCCCGGTGCTGAAAGATAGTTTACCGGAAGAAAGCGAACTATTCAAACGCCTGTTGCTGCCGGAAGAAGACGAACACCGCATGCCGCCTAAAGGCAAACCTTCCGTAACGCCCCAGGAACTGGAACTGCTGCACTGGTGGATCGCCGAAGGCGCCCCCTCCGGCAAAACCGTGAAAGAACTGGAAAAAACACCGCGTATCCTAGCCGTGCTGGAAGGAATGCAGCCGGCTAACCCGCTGGATAAACAGGAATTTGTACCTGAGGAAAGTACCGGCGCTCCCAGCGCACAAAAGATGGCTGCACTGGAAGCAAAAGGTGTAAAAGTGATGCCCGTGGGCACTGGAAGTAACTACCTCACCGTAGATGCCATTAATGCATCGGGGATCAGCGACCGGGATATGGAGCTGCTAACTGCGTTGAAGGAGCAATTGATCTGGGTGGATCTTTCCGGTACCGCCATCACCGACAGCGCATTTGCCGCGCTTGGCCAGCTGAAGAAGCTCACCAGGCTGGATCTGAGGAATACTGCTATCAAAGGCAATGGTTTAAAAGAGCTGGGCAACTGCAGGGAACTCCGATATCTTAATCTCGCCGGAACGGCGGTAAATTCCGAAGGACTGTTATCCCTGCAGCAAAATAAAAAGCTGCAACAGTTGTATGTATATCAGGCCGGTATTACTGCTGCTGCGCTCAGGCAGCTGCAGCAGGCATTGCCAAAGCTGAAGCTGGATACAGGCGGTTACCGTTTACAACAACTGGCATCTGATACCATTATTTATCATAAGGTAAGCGGGTAATGACAGCGGCCATCAAGGCCATCAGCCGTTAAATAGAAATTGCGTACAGTCGTTACCGTTATTCATACGTCTGCGCTGCATTCGCCAGCCGCAATGCAATTTTCTTTGCCAGGGATCTGGGGGACAGCACTTTCATATGTTCCCCGAATCCCAGGATCTCCCGCTCCAGTTCATAGTTCAGTACTACATCAATACTCACTATAGTCCCTTTCTCATCTTCCTTTAATATTTCCTGCGAATGGTGCAGCGGCTTTGTAAGCACATAAGGCGCATGTTTGGGATCAACCTGCAGTACTACTTTATGTACCGGGTCTTTCTCCGTTTTGGTAACGCCTATCAGGTTGTCGTAATACTCATCCAGGGGCGTACCCTCCCAGGCAACGAATGGCTCTTTAGGCAGCTCCTGGATGCTGATGATCCGGTCGAGCGCCAGGGTAGCCAACTGGTGATAATGCTTATTCCGTGTGATCAGGAACCAGCGGTTCCTGTATTCTTTCAGGAGATAGGGATAACAGATAAACTCCCGGGCCTTATTGGCTTTAAAGGATTTATATTCAACCAGCAGGGCCTTCTTATGCAAGATGGCCTGGTAAAGCTGGGTAATATGCGATAACCCCATCAGGCGATGATTGTTTTCCAACTGGATACAGTTAAGGTGCGCATCGGTCGATTTATACAGGTTATTCTCCAGCCGCGCTATCATATCGCTCATATCATCAAAGTAACTGAAGCCGTTGAACTGTTTCAGCACCGCTACTATTTCTTTCATTTTATCCAGGTCCCCATTGTTAATGGGAGCGTTCGTGATGCTGTAGGCCGGATCACTGTATGCGTAATACTTGCGGTCCTTTACTATAATAGGCGCATTATAACCCAGCTTATCACTGCGCATTAACTGGATATCCGCCTGGATGGTGCGCTTGCTCACCCCGCTGCTGATACCTTCAAAATCATACAACACATCCGCTACTTTCTCTATGAGATCTTCCAGCGTCCACTTACGGTACCGGTTACGCAGGCATTCATCAATGGCCTTGTACCGGATCAAAGCCAATTTGTTGATGGACATACTAATTATTTATACAAAGAAACGAAAATACTGCGCACTATACCTGCGTAGTATTTTTTATTTTCTGAAAGATGAAAATTTAAGTATATGATAATCAATATATTAAAATAATTTCAGAAAAAATATTTTAATACGCAGCTATACTGCGCAGATGTACGTGCATCTTTGTTTCATCAGAAGCGGTCAAATAAATGTTACTTCATTCGATTTAAAAGAACATTTGTAATTAACGCAGAAGATGGGAAAGCAGTAGTTCAATGGCTGAACACCGGATCCTGTAGTTTTGAAATTATCTCAAGGGTCAATTAAAACTTACTTCCTGATTCCAATCCGGAGTTGCTGGTTCGAATCCGGCCTGCTTTACGAAATCGAGGTCAATTGTTGCTTACTTCTCTTTTGGTAAAAACAGCAACAAAATTATCTGATTATTAAATACAATTGCAATGGACGCTTTATTAAGAACAGGGTTAAGACAACAGGCTATTTACATTCCTGACACGGTGGTGAACACAGACACGCCGCATATCACACCGGCAGCGGGGATGCTGGTAACCAATCTCGCTAAACTGGGATTCGGCGTTACGGAAGATCTCCTGCATGCGCTGAACCATACCTCGCCTGCCTACCAGGCTACTATACTGGAAGTATTCGGGGAAGTAATGGGGGTTAAGTCCAACTGGACCCCGTTGATAAAAAACTGGCAGGTGCCTACCAACGAGTCGTTCATTGATCACTTTATTACTTACTTCACCAATAAATTCAAAGGTCCGGGCACTACGCTCCGGTGCGGCCATATTATTCCTGCAAATACTTTCCCGTTGGAAAGATATAACGGCTGTCCTTATTGCGGTACGCCGTTTCAATTTGGTGAGCTGGAAAACATAGGTCAGGGCAGCAAGATCCGTGTGCTGGAACGTTGGAACGACGGGCTGGCGGCGAAATACATGGAAGATTTACTGACTTCCAAAACAGCCCTGGATGCTACCCAGGTGGAATCTCTGAAAGCATTAATGCGTATTTTTCCCCTGCCTGCCGTAAAAGTGGGTATGAAAGAAACGCTGATGGCAATAACAGACGTGCTGATCGAAAAAGAGGAAACAGAAAAAGCGGGGAAAATGTTTACCACGCCAACGGATATACTCCGTTACCTGTGGTACAAGCATACCGGCTTCCTGCAGTTGGTGAAACCAGGCACTATCATCAAACGGAAAGAAAAAAACCAGCAGCGGATTCACCCTGACAGCTACCCTTCGGTACAGGCGGCATCCGCAGCAGCGATGCTGAAACTGAAATACAACCGCCGGCAGGGGCTGATGGCGGCCCGGTGGCTGAACAACCTCGATATGGACGTAACAGCCATGTGCGAAATCATGCATCCGCAACGTAACATGTGGGTACGCTTTATCCGCGCCCTACGCCTGCCGGAGTTCAGCAAACGCGAAGGTTTCAGAAAGCTCCGCGAATTGCTGGACCTGTTCTACCGCCAGGATTATACCGTTTGGCAGGGACAGCTGAATCATTACCGTTTACGCTATGATGCTACCAACACATTGCAGCTGCTGCAACAACGCCCTGGCCTGTTTGCCCGCTCGCTGTTTGCCAATATGTTGTGGTTCGGCCCCGAAGCAGTGATCGCTGCCTTTGACAACATCACCGATAAAGTACCGGCCAGGCTGTTGCTGACCTTGCAGATGTACGCAACGTATTACTTCGATAAGTCGGCCACCCGTGCAGTAAAACCTCTGGGCGGCGTGAATAAAAGCATCCCGGCTAATCCTCAGCTGAACCTTTACAGCGATGAACAGGTAAACGAAATGCGACAGGCCGTAACAGGCGTTTGCATCTCCGCAATGAAAAAACGCTTTGCCGCAGTGCCTGCCACTGCCAAAAGCATCTACATTGCGCCGGAGCTGTACAAAATACCATTGTCTATCGGCGACCGCAGCGAACAGGTGCAGGACCTGCCCGGCGCATTAATGGGTACCCGGTTCAATGTGGAAGGCGATAAGATCATCCTGTTCATGCAATGGGGTAAAGGTTTACCTGCCCAGCACCTGGATATGGACCTGAGCTGCCGTATTGCTTACGAAAACGACTGTACGGATCACTGTTCTTTTGCCAACCTGAAAACAACCGGGTGTATCCATAGCGGGGATATCCGTTCCATACCAGACCAGGTAGGTACCGCGGAATATATTGAAATAAACATTCCTGTACTGGCCCAGGCCGGCGCACAGTATGTTACATTTACCTGCAACGCCTACAGCCAGGGAGCCATCTCCATGAACCTGGTTCTGGGATGGATGAACAGCAAACATAAGATGACGGTATCCCACAAAACCGGCGTGGCCTACGACCCATCCTGTGTGGATCATATGGTACGCATCACCGGCGGGTTAACAAAAGGACTGGTATTCGGCGTACTGGACGTGGCAGCCAGGGAAATCATCTGGCTGGAAATGGCCTTCGACGGCCAGGTTATACAAAACCTCAGCACCAGCAATGTACAGGCTATCCTGAAAAAACTGGACAGCAAACTGACCATCGGTCAGCTGCTGGCAGCCAAAGCTGAAGCCCAGCAACTGCAGCCTGCCACCGAAGCAACCGCCGACGAAGTATACAACATGCAATGGGCGCTGAATACCGCCGCCGTTACACAATTACTCATCGATTAATCACTCCTGAAAATCATCATATAATCAGATCAGTGTAATCAGCATAATCAGCGTAATCCTAAGTCATACAACATCCGCTTGTTCGCCGAATGCGAACAGCAGCACGCCCCCGTGCTGCCGTTCGCGTTGTGATTTAACACACTTTTTGCATCCCCCCTCATCAATTTTCTGAAAATGGTGTTATATTCATTCCATTGTCATACATGGATAGAAAGATTTTACTACTACTGCTACTGGTTGCACCTGCTGTAGGGTATGCCCAGCAAACAGATAAGGCAGACTCAACAGTCACAGTTTCAGCGCCCAAAGGATTTTTTGATAACATTAAGTATTATCTCAAGAACACCAATGTAGAAAAGAAAAAGAAAAACCTGGACCTCAGCTTTATCGGGGGCCCTGTTTACACGCCCGAAACCAGCTTCGGGCTGGCCGTAATGATGGCTGCACAATACAAAACAGACAGGAAAGATTCCCTCCTGCCCATCTCCAATGCCGCGATATACGCCTCCGGCGCCCTTACCGGGTTCTATGGCATCGGGATCAGCAATACCACTATATTTCCGCACGACCGGTTCCGCCTGGCCCTCAAGGCATCTTTCAGCTCCAGGCCCAATAAATACTGGGGCATAGGCTATGAGGCCGGCAGCCACAAAGATGACTACACCGAGTACGTACAGCTCACCGAAAAATTACAGGCCGATTTCAGCGTGAACCTGAACGGCAACCTGTTCATGGGCCTCTGCACGCAAATCCAGAACGTACAAACCAAAAAACTTGATACCGCCGGCGGCAAACCCCTGATGACACCGGGAAAAGTGCTCGGCATAGGGGCAGGTCCGTTTATTGTATACGATACACGCGACTTTATTCCGAATGCCTACAAAGGCATGTATGTGCGACTGGGGTACCGCTTCTTCCCCTCTTTCATGGGTAATAAAGCCGTATTTTCGCAACTGGACCTGCAGTTCGACTGGTACAAACAACTCTGGAAAGGCGGGGTACTGGCTACAGATCTCTACGCGGAAGAACGCAGTGGTAATGTTCCCTGGAGCATGCTCGCAGAAGCCGGTGGCTCCAATCGCCTGAGGGGTTATTACGAAGGCCGCTTCCGCGACAAAAACTACCTGGCGGCCCAGGTGGAGCTACGGCAGCGGATCTATAACCGCAGCGGCATAGTGGCCTGGATAGGCGGTGGCAATGTATTCCCCCGCTTTAATGAACTTGAGTTCCGGCAATCGCTCATCAGCTATGGCATCGGCTACCGCTGGGAGTTCAAGAAACGTATCAATATCCGGCTGGATTATGGTATGGGCAAGGATCAATCAGGTTTTTACTTTGGTATTAACGAAGTTTTTTAGGGAGATCTTCTTCCCTACTTCTCCCCTCCCTTATTCCCCTCCATCTGCTTAATAATATTATTCACCTCCGTTTCGGTAGCGCGTAACTTCTCCTGGCAAAACTCAATAAGCACGGCAGCGCGCTTTACCTTCTCCGCCAGCAGGTCTACAGAAACAGCTTCATTCTCTATTTCTGCTGCAATCAGCTGCAGCTCATTATAGGCAGTTTCATATGTCAGTTCCTGGCTCATGTATAGTGTTTTTTTCAGTAATAGTTGCTTCCAGCGATGCATCCTGCAATACCACCCTGATATGGCTTCCGGGCCCCAGGGTAGATGCATCCGGAAGAATTTGCCCGTTCCGGTACACAATGGCAAAACCCCGTTTCAGAATACTGGCGGGGCTCATCAGCCTAAACAGTGAATCGTAGTGCGCTACCTGCCCCCTTTTGCTTTGAATATACAAACGGCTGAAGGAGCGGAAGCGGCCTATCATATTATCGAGGTCATTCAGGCGGTTGGAAACGGTGATACGGGGCTTCGACAACACGGCGTTGGACATGCTCAGCAACTCCCGGTGCCGGTTCAGCAACACGGACTTTGACGTGTGCAGCACCACGTTGTTACTGGCGTGCAGGGCTTCTTTATGATGGGCCAGCAGCGTCCTCGACTGGTTAATGATGGTGCTGTTTAAATATGACAATGCCTGGAAATGCGCGGAAAACAGCTGCTGCGAACGGATCACAATATGCTGCTGCATACTGATCACCGATTCTTCAAACGACCGGTTATGCGCAATGATCAGTTCCGCCGCTTTTGTAGGTGTTTTGGTGGCGGTATGCGCCATCATATCAGTGATAGTTTCATTTTTCTGATGCCCTATCCCGGTGATCACAGGAATAGGAAACTTTGCCACTGCCCTGCCCAGGATAAACGTATCAAAGATCAGGAAATCGGTTTGCGCACCGCCCCCGCGGATGATCACAACGGCATCATACGGCGCCTGGCACTGGTAAATATCTATCAGCCGTTGCTGCACCAGCTCCGCCTTCGTTTCTCCCTGCACCACCGTGAAGTAATTATCGATCTTAAACGTATATCCGAAGTGGTTATGCTCCAGCGTATGCCGGAAATCCTGGTAGCCGGCGGAGTTGCCGGAAGTGATCACTGCCAGCCGCTGGATCACTCCCGGCAGCGGCAACTGGTTGTTGCGGGTAATGTAACGGTCGCCGGACTTCCGTATAAAATCCGCGCATTCGGTAGTGAGCCGCAGCAGCGTTTGTTGTTTCTGCTGTTCCAGCAACCCCACTGTAAAACTGGTATCTATATCCAGCAGTGTGATCTGCAACCCGTGTACCTGGTGGTAACCTACAGCCACTTTCACCAGCACATGAATATCATTCTTAAACTGCTGCCCGGTAACAATTTCGAATTGTTTTATCCGGATAGCGCCGTTTCCCCACGCCGCCGCCGATACTTTGGCTACAATACCACCTGCATTCGCCTCTTTTTCCACCAGGTCAAAATAATGATATCCCTTCTGCTGGTAAAAAGAGTGATTGGTAACATCTGCCACTACCCAATAGGTTTGTTCTGCAAACACCTGTTGAAGTGCCTGCTGGATTTTCCCGGTAAGAACAGATAGCTTTATGAAAGATGGATCGGTCATGGTAGTGAGTAAAGATAAGTAAAACGTTTATTATCCTTTTTTGCTACTTTTAGCCGGTTACAAAAAATGATGGAAACAGGCAGCCGAACGAATACGGCTTTCCAGCGCCACCTGTCGGAAGCCGGCATGGCCATGCGGGTAAAAAGGCTGAAAGCACTGCCGGATAAATTACTGAAGGATAAACGAAAAGAGGGCTTATCTAAAATACCAACCCTCTTTTCTTACAGAAACCGCGACAATTCCCCTGCATCAAACACCCACTCCGGCGTTAACAACTTTCCTGTAAACCCGGCGTTATACCAGGGCGTAGCGCCAGCAGGGTTCTTCAACACATGAATATCCTGTGCAGGCATGTAACTCTGTGCCAGCAGGAATATCCTTTCGCCGGCGGCATTTTGCGCCACATCCATTACAATCACCGCATGGCCCGGAGCGCCCCCTTTTATAAAAACATTCCCCGGCAGTATTTTACGTGTATCCGTTACCGGTAGCAGCTCCTTACTGAGCGATAAAGTACCTGCCCAGGAAAAAACAGTTTCCAGGTAGTTGCTGAAGCAGTCCTGCCCGCTGCAGGGTGCAGCCTTCCGTACTTTTATCAAACGATTTTGTTTCAGTACAAACCTGTATCCTTTCATCCAGCTGGTATAGTCCATCAAGGTACCGTCGGTAGCATGAAAAGCAATTTTATTAAACTGCCTGCTGCTGTACAGGTATTCTGCATACAAACGGATCACGGCGTCCGCGCATTGCTGGAGATCTTTGCTGCCGGTGGAAATATCCAGTACGGCATATTGGGCTTCCTGGTTGTTTTTTAAATGACCGTTATAAAGATATACCCTGTTATCCCGTTTCAATGGGATGGACCGCAGCCAGGCGCCAAAACTGCCGGCCGGTTGCGGAAGGCGTGTAAACCCCGGTGGCAGCGGAAGCGCGCCTACCACCGCCGATGGATATGTTGCATTGGAAAATGGCGGTTCTATGCGGGGAGGGGCCATCGCTGTTGCATCATACTGCCATGCATATACGAAGCTGCCTGCAAAAGTAAGGATCGCTGCCAATAGTACAGTTAATTTCCGGGCATTTATCATAACAACAGATTTCAGGGTAGATGCCCTTTCCGGAATTTTCCATAAAATTATTTTTTCAGCGCCGGCGCAAGTATCCGCTGGATAGTAGCTGTTTTTAATTCCCGGCCAATGAATACCAGTGCAGATGCAGGTACGACAGTTCCCCACTCTCCTGCCGGTTGTATATGCAGGTATTTCCCGGTAGATTGTACCAGCATTCTTTCCCGGCTGTCTTTCACACGGATATATCCTTTGATGCGGTACAACTGGTCGGGATACGCATTGAAATGAAAGTCCAGCACAAACACCAGCATGTTCAGGTCAAACGCTTCCGGCGATTCAAACAGCACCGTATTCACTTTATGCGGATGCTTCACCGGGGTTGGCACAGCAACAGCAGCAGTTATTGGCTTTTCAGGGAATTGTAATGTTTTCAGCGATACGGCGCCATCCTCAGAGGTAGTAATAAATGCCAGTGGGTTCATTTGTTCCAGCTGTTGGGAAAGATAGATCAGCTGCGGTATATCCAGGTGCTTAATTTTATTGATGATGATCACATCGGCGCAGGAAAGTTGTTTGCCTGCTTCGGGTACCTGTTGTAATCTTTCAAAGATATTTTCCGCATCTGCCACGCAAATGGTGCTCACCAATGTATAATGCCGCTGTACCTCCGGCATCAGCAACATGCCGATAATATTGCCCACATCCGCTATACCGGTGGTTTCTATAAACACATGTTCCGGGCGATCTTCCTTTTGCAGGATAGTGCCTAATACTTCCAGCAGATCATTATCCAGCGAACAACAGATACAGCCGCTGGTCAGTTCATACAGCCGGTCTATTTTTTCCGTGATCAGGCTAGCATCGATATTTACTTTCCCAAATTCATTTTCAATAACGATGTTATTGTGCCCGGTAAATTGCTGCAGCAGGCTGTTTAGCACAGTGGTTTTGCCAGCGCCGAGGAACCCTGTTAAAATATACACTTTTACCCGTTCATCTCTTTCCATACTTTCTCTTATAAAAATTTAAAAAATAAATACCCAGTATAATCATTGGAATACTAAGCAACTGTCCCATATTCAGCAGGCGCCCGTTTTCAAAAGCCACCTGGTTTTCCTTCACAAATTCAATCAGGAACCGGGCGCTGAACACGGCGGTCAGCAGCCAGCCAAATAATTGGCCGGGCGCCGGATGTTCCCGGTACAGCCGCCACAGCAATACAAATATGATAACATAGCACAACGCCTCATACAGCTGCGCCGGGTGGCGGGGCAGTGCATCTACCCTCGTAAATACCACAGCCCATGGCAGGCTGGCTGGCTTGCCAATGATTTCAGCATTAAAGAAATTACCGGTGCGGATCAATGCACCCGCCAGCGGTACTACCAGCGCCAGGCGATCCAGCAACCACATGAGCGGCACACGGTAGCGGTAACTGAAAAGTGCGGCGGCGAGCACAATGCCTATAGCGCCGCCGTGACTGGCCAGTCCCTGGTACCCCGTGAAAGTGATCTGACCACCGGAAAAGGTAAATGGCAGGATCATCTCCCAAAAATGCACTTTATAATAAGCCCAGTCGTAAAACAAACAATGCCCCAGACGCGCACCTGCCAGGGTGCCGGCTATGATGTATACCAGCAGGCGGTCCAGCATTTCCCGGGGCCGCCCTTCCTGCCGGAATACATGTAACAACACCATATACGAGGCCGCAAAAGCCAGCATAAAGCCCAAACTATAGTACCGCAGCGCAAAACCGCCAATGCGGAAAATTTCCGGGGAAATGCCCCAATGTAAAAAGAGTATCACAAGCAGGTTTCTTAAACCATACAAACATAATAAAAAAAACAATCTGCAACATAGTTGCATTTACAAATACCAGCCACTACAAATCTCAACCTGAAATTTTACCTTTGCCACATGTCGCTATTTATTACATCATTAAATTCGGGAAGTAACGGGAATTGTTATTACATAGGCAACGACAGGGAAGCTGTGCTGGTAGATGCGGGCATCTCCTGCAGGGAAACGGAGAAGCGGATGGCCCGCCTGGGACTTTCCATGAATAAAGTAAAAGCGATATTTATTTCACACGAACATATTGACCATATCAGGGGCGTTCCCGTGCTGGCGAAAAAATACCGGTTGCCGGTGTATATTACCAACACCACTATGGTACATGGTGGCCTCACGCTGGAGCAACAACTGGTAATGTCATTTAACCCCTATGAACCGGTACAGATTGGCACCCTGTCTGTAACCGCCTTCCCCAAACATCATGATGCCTCTGAACCACACAGTTTTATTGTGGCCGGTAATGCGGTCACCATTGGAGTGTTTACAGATATCGGCGCGCCCTGCGAACATGTGATCCGTCACTTCCAGCAATGCCATGCGGCTTTCCTGGAGGCCAACTACGATGAGGAAATGCTCGATAAAGGCCGGTACCCTTATTACCTGAAAAAACGCATCCGCGGCGGGAAAGGACATTTGTCCAATAAACAGGCGCTGGAAATATTTACTACCCACCGGCCACCGTTTATGACCCATCTCCTGCTGGCGCACCTCTCGCGCGATAACAACAGTCCCACACTGGTGCAGGAACTTTTTGACCAGCACGCTAACGGTACGCACATCGTGGTGGCCTCCCGCTTTGCAGAAACAGCCGTTTACCACATCTCCGTTCAGCATACCTGCGAAGTTCTGCCACAGAATGATTAACCGCTTCTACACCTGTTAGCCGCTTTATACCACCATTTCCCTGTCAATGATGCAATTAGGTTACTGGCATGTTTTATGGCCGGTACATGGTACATCTAAAAAAATTTACCATGGAAAATATAACAGCAAGTGCCACTAATGAGGTATTGAATGACCTGATAGCGATCAACAACGACCGTATTACAGGTTATGAAAAAGCATTAAAGGAATTACAGGAAGATAACACCGATCTGAGGCCGCTTTTTACCGATATGATCGCAGAAAGTCACCAGCTTAGAAATGTCCTCGGTAATGAAGTGCAGGCCAACGGCGGCACAATGGAACCCGGTACTACCACCAGCGGTAAAGTGTACCGCGCCTGGATGGATGTAAAAGCCGTTTTTACGGGCCATGACCGCAAAACGATACTCTCCAATTGCGAAGCAGGCGAAGACGCCGCACAAAGGGCTTACAAAGATGCGATAGAACATGAGGCCCTGCCGGCTTACATCAGGGAATTACTGACACAACAAAAAACCGAACTGAAACGCTCCCACGATAAGATAAAGGCATTGCGGGACCAGGCTAAGTAAAGCAGATAGTATATCATCATCGAATGCAGCAGGAACGTTCCTGCTGCATTTTTATTTGGTACATAAAATAAATACGAATAACTATCTTGCAGGCAAACAATTGCCGACATGGATCACGCATTGCCCGCCTGGTATGATCGCCTCATGAAAAAATACCCGGTTGTAACCCAGGCAGAATGGCAGCTACTGGATAGTATTGCCACCGTAAAACACATAAAAAAGGGAGACACCTTCCTCCGGTATGGCAAAGTTGCCCGGTATTCCGCTTTTGTGATCTCCGGTATGTTTAAATTTTCTATACTTGATGAAGAAGGAAATGAAAAAATAGTGAAGTTCGGCTTCGCCGATGATTTCCTTGCTAACTGTGAAAGCTATAACAGGAAAGCCCCTTCCGCTATCAGCATTGTTGCGGTGGAAGATGCAGTGGTGCTGAGAATAAATATCAAAAAACTGCAACCCCTGTACGACCTGCATATGAACCTGCTGCATGTAAACCTGCAGCTGTACCAGGAACTGCTGGAACAACAATCGGAACACCAGTATATTCTTTCTCTGAAAACGCCGCTGCAACGCTACCGGTTCCTGCTGGAAAGGCGTCCTGCCATCATACAAAAAATATCACTGACCAATATTGCGCGCTACCTGTATACCAGCCGGGAAGCCCTTAGCAGGGCGCGGTTATATCTCCTGGATCAAACCCGCAACTTTTGTGACTGAGATCACAGCTGCGCAATTTTTCCCGTAATAGTTTTGTATCAAAAAAGATATGAAGCAAAGCATGATTCTATTGCACGGGCTTTTTGGCGGACTTAGTAACTGGGAAGGCGTTGTGGCACATTTTCAACCGCATTATGATATTCATATTCCCTCCCTCCCCATCTATGAGGCACATTCCGGCGACCGGCTTGAATACCTTACCAATTTCCTTGATCAATATATCCGTAACGCCGGGCTCCGGCAGGTAATCCTTGTGGGTAATTCACTGGGCGGTCATGTAGCTATCCTCTATACTCACCGCTATCCTTCACAGGTATCCCGGTTGATCCTTACCGGCAGTTCCGGTCTTTATGAAAATACCAGTATGGGCAGTTATCCTAAGCGGGGCAATTATGCATATATACGGGAACGGGTGGCCTATACTTTTTATGATCCCGTTGTAGCCACAGATGCTTTAGTGGCGGAGGTATTCCAAACAACCACAGATGCCCGGAAATGCTATGCCATTGTGAAGATGGCAAAATCTGCGAACCGCAATTACGTAGCAGCTTTGCTACCGGAGATACCCGTAAAAACATTATTGATCTGGGGCATGGAAGACAAAATTACTCCGCCGGATGTAGCCAGGCAATTCATGCATCACTTGCCCCATGCAACATTGATGATGATAGATAAATGCGGCCATGCGCCTATGATGGAGCGTCCGGCAGAGTTTAATCAATTACTGGAAACGTTTCTCAGCGAAGCTTAATGCTTACGTAGTAATAATTTCCGGTAACCTATCCACGCCAGGATACCCGCCAGTACAAAGGGCCACAGCTGGATAAAGAACAGCAGGATGTTGCGGAAAATTTCTGTACCGCCGCGCAGCGCTACCAGCAGCTCTGTGCCAAAACCTGCGCGGGTGAGCCTTTCGGGGTTAACAATCACCTGCTCATCAGTTACCTGCGGCTGGAACAATTGTACCGTGAAAGTGGAATAAGTCACGTCGTCCAGTATGGCGAGGTTATTCATCTGCCGGTCTATAGCGGCATCGCTTTTCTGGTCTTTGTATTCCACCACATCGAGGGTAGTGCCTTTCTTTGCAGGCGTTACTTTACTCATCTGTGTTTCCTGCTGTTCCTGGCGTTCATTCTTCAGCGCGTTCGCCAGGTATTTCAGGGTCATGTCCTGGTCTTTTACCACGCGGTGATCAATAAATTTTGCGGTAGCAGTAAGCTCATACACCACGGAATCAAGATGCGCTACCGGTACTTTCAAGGTGAGGTTAGCAACGGGCGTGTAAAGCTGTACATCCTTTACAGAATCCGCTGAATAAGGCACATTAAAATGCTGTACGCCTTCATTCTGTAAATTACTTTCCACTACAATACCACCCAGGCGTGTAACGAGTTGCTCCATGCGGGAAGTAGCTGCAAATACATTACTGACGCGGCATCGCACGTCGGCCGATTTTACTCTTTTGCGGGAAGCGGATTGAAGATCGGTGATGTCGTTGGAGAAAGAGGTGGAGTCCGCAGTAGCTGCATAGTCCCTCATTTCTTTGTTCATATTTCCCTGGCAGGCACACAGCGCCAGCAGGGGGATACCCAGGTAATAGAGTGAAAAACGCATAACAGGAAATTTAAACCTTTATACACGCAGCCTGGAAAAGGTAACCTTTAGGAAATGTTAAAGTCGCTTTCATTAGTTACATGATAACATCATTTAGTATCTTTAGGTAAGATATAAAACAACATGCCCGTTCTTCCGAAAAAATACCAGACCAGGAAAGCAGAGATCACCGCGGATTTTATCGCCGCAGTGAATGAACATATAGACCAGGTGATGGATGGCCGTATCGACCAGATGTATCATATCCAGGACTTTGCGCGGCAGTTGTATATTCACCCGGTACACCTGAGCAATACTATTAAGCTGCACACCGGCCATGCACCCTGTTATTTTTTTGAGATGAGATTAATGGAAGAAGCCAGGAAGATGCTGCTGGATCAAACACTTACCATTACAAATATTGCTGCGAAACTAACATTCGACAATTCCAATTTCACTAAGTTTTTCAAACGCTTTGAAGGGGTTACTCCTTCCCAATACAGGTTGCAGCATGCAGCATCCTCAGAGGTAACGCTGCAGGTAAATGGGCTTTAAGAAATAATAATTATTCAGGGGTTTGTTATCGAACAGGTCGCCGTCGTCAAAATAAAATCCATTGGTAAACTCCGTTTTTGAGTTGAGTTGTATTTTACCTGTATTGTGTTCCACAATAAAATACACCGGGATGATCACATTATACTTCCCGCTTTTACCAGTAAATTTATTCCATTTGATATCCAGTTCCTGCAACCTGAAGATGCGCGGTTTCAGGTTACCTGCCACATTGGTTGAGCAATCCAGTTTGGTAATAGCGCCGTGATCTATTTCTGCTTTTACGGAGAAAGCAAGACTGGTACTGCCGCTCTTCATGGGAACAAGCGCAGAATCCATAAACCGGCTTAGTAGCTGATATGTATCGCTGAAAGAAGGGGCCTGCTGGGCTTTGGAGCTGATACCGGAATAAAGGATGCCTATGTTGAGGAAAATGATATAGAAACAGTTAAATCTCATAGTATCAGTTTTTCATCAGAAATAACGTTCACGCCTATCCTGTTTTAACTATATAGTTAAGTTACGATTTCTTCTGCCTAAAAAGATCGCAGGGATATAAAAAATTCAAGGCAATTGAAAGGCATGTGGTTGCATATAGCAGGGAAATATTATTTAAGCACAAAAGCGGTTATTGTCTTTCTCCCGGTTGTTTCATCCCGGGAGAAAGACAAGCGGTTCTTTTTACACGCCTGCCGGTTGCGGCGTTACTGCTTTTTTTTTCTTACGATGCGGATAATGCGCAATACCTATTTCCAGGCAGGGTATGGCGGGGATAAGTGAAACAAAAAAGGTGTACCTGATTGGATACACCTTTCATCTTACTAAAACAGTTTTTATTTTATCAGAATTTAACGGCTTTGCCGGTACGAACTGATTCACGTGCCGCTGCCAGGATCTTCACTACAATTACGTTATTGGCCGGTGCATATAACCCGTATGCGGGCATATTCACTTTACCATTCAGCACATCTATCAGGTACCGGAACGGGTCTTCATATACCGGTATATCCGTTGCCGTTATACGGCGCGTTACAGCGGGCGTCCGTTCATTATTACGTTGAACCAGGGTATTTTTATCTGCGGCAATGAGATAGCCTTTATCGCCGTATATTTCCATATCCTTGCGGCTGAAGCTCCAGTTCCAGGAGGCCTGTATGGTGCATTGCACATCGCCGTAATCAACCAGGATGGTAGCGTCATCTTCCACTTTAGGATAAACCTGCGGCTTAAAATGACGGGCCACTGCTGTAACGGAAACGGGCAAACGATTTTTCATAAGTGCCGTCATAAGATTGGCGCCATAGCAACCAAAATCCATCAGCGCGCCGCCGCCGTTCAGTACCGGGTCGGTGAGCCAGTTCAGAAATTCCGGGCCGCAGCCAATTTCTTTTGGCCCCTGGTGACCATCATTTACCGTCACCTTTCTTATTTTCCCCGCGTAGCTGCTGTCTTCCAGGAGCTGGAAGGTTTTAGCCACGGAAGGATACCAGCTGGTTTCATAATCTGTAAGCAATTGTACCTTATTTTTCCGCGCCAGCGACTCCATATATTCAGCATCGGCCACCGTTGTTGCCAACGGCTTTTCCACCATAATATGAATATGCCGGGGCGCTGCGGCCTCTACCACTTCGCGGTGGGCTTTAATGGAGCCAAATGCCAGTACTGCAGTGGGTTTTACTGCATCCAGCATCTTCCCGAGATCGGTATAAAAAAGACGCTCCGGGAGATGGTATTGCCGGGCTCTCAGCCTGGCTACGGCAGTATCCGGCTCATAGATGCCCACAATCTGTATGTCACCTTTATCAGGGCGACCAAGAATAAAAGCCGCATGCCCGTGCGATACACCGGCAACGGCTACACGCAGTGGCTGGGCTATGATGCTACCAAAAATGAGCATCAGCAGGAAAGTAAAAAAAACAGAACGCATCCCCAAAACTAGGAAATATGTGTTGTTTTTAATAACGAAATGATGGACGGTAAATTCCGGGAGATACTACAGGTTCACCGCTATTTTAATCACTACTTTTTTTACCGGCATAGGCGTACTCACCCTGATATTAGGCATATGCAGGTCCGTAGGAAAGAAAATGGCAAACATGCCTTTTTCCAACCGGGAAAAGAACACCGGATGCTCTGCAAACAACTGGTAATCGGCTGTTTCATCGTATGCTTTGGAAGGCGCCTGCTCACCCAGGAAATCATGGCCTATCAGTTCCGAACCGGACACCATGTACTGGATATCGATGTACTTTTTATGCGCTTCCATTTGTTCGGTGGAGGCATCTACGGTATCGTATTCGTTAACGATGGCGAAAATATTAGTTCCGTCAATTTCATACTTCCCCTTCCCGAGACTCACCAGGTCCGTTTGTGCCAGGTATTCAAAAGCCTTGATAAATTTAACGCCAAGGCGATAGTAAAGATGGGCGTTCTGCAGTGTATCCAGTATCATGTGTTATATAAAGGTATTAATCAGGTAGCAAGATACTTTTTTTTCATATACCCGGTCCCGTTTTACTTTTCTGCCTGTTTCTTTAATAAAAGCGGCTGAACCGCTTTTTCCCAGATGGCGTATCCATCTTTATTCATATGCAGCATATCCTGTACAAATAGCTCCCGGCGTGGTTTTCCTGCTTTATCAAGCATCAGGGAGAAGATATCAACGTATCGTATATTTTTTTCTTTGGAGATATAATCCTTGATGAGTGCATTCGACTGCTTCGCTTTTTCGAAGAACTTTTCCCTGGAAGGACTTGGCTTCATGGAAATATATACGATCGGTATTTCCGGTAGCTTACTCCTGATGGTAGTATACAGTATTTTAAACCTTTGCA
>NZ_DATMTE010000683.1:0-7199 GCF_035564935.1 Chitinophaga sp.
ACATCGCCACTTTTAGCGTATGGTGTGATCTGCAGCGATAGCGATATCCTTAAACACCACATTTTTGTACCTATGAACTTCCATATTCATCATCCTGCGGATGCATTGCGTCCATTTGTAAAGCAATATTATTACTGGGAAGATGATACCCGCGGTATTATCCAATTACCGCAAAACCTGTTTGCCCTGGGCGATCAGTACATGGTATTCATTCTTGAAGGGAAAGCAGAAGTGAAACCAGTAAATCACAAGGCATTTACCCTGCCGGCCGGTTCGGTATTAGGACATCTTACCTGCGCCTGCCAGTTACAGGTACAGGGACCGGTAAAAGCAGCAGTGGTACAGCTGAATGCCTACGGGTGTCACCGGCTTTTAGGCATGGATGCAGCTAACTTTACTAATTACTACCGAAACCTTACTGCTGCACAGCCTGCATGGCAGGAGCTGATAGCCGCCCTGCAACAGGAAAAGGATCCGCAACGTATAGAATCGCTGCTGGATGATGCCTGTCTTGCTGCCCTTGCGCAGCAACCCGCTGATCTTCGTGAAGTAGATGATATGGTTGATTACCTGTTAATCATGCAGGGAAATGTGAGTATAGAAGAACTGACAACCCGCTACGGACTTTCCCGACCTACCCTGGAAAGGATCTTCAGCAAAATAGTGGGTATTCCGCCGCAGTTGTACGCCCGGATGATCCGTTATAAAACGGCCCTGAGCGCGCTCCGCCAGCTGAATTTGCCGGAATGGCAAACACCGGTTGCTGCTACTCCATGGTATAACCAGGCGATGTTTATCAAAGATTATTTACTTTTTAATCACGAAACACCTTCTTATTTTGCAGGCGCAACAGGTACTATTGCGCACATGCCGGTGGGCAACCGGCAGCAGGTGGCAGTAGCCAGTTAAAAATACGGTACTCCGGGATGCGCTATGGATACTGCCTGTTTCCGGATATTAACTATATATAAGCCGTATTCTCGTCATATATAACTTGTATCTATAGAGATACAGGTTATATATTTGATGCATGCTGATGTCATTACTTTATTTCCCGGGTCAATGTGCACGCCACCCGGAGCCGTCATGTGGAATATAACCCTGTGCTATATACGAAGAATGCAATCACATACTTTTTATTTAATTTACCGGTCCTAACAGGCATAACTATGCAATATTCTGCAGCCCACTGGCGTGAACAACTGAAACTGCAATCCCATGTTGAAGGCGGCGCATTCCGCGAAACCTACCGCTCTCAATGGGTACTTGATATGGCTACACTTCCGGCCGGTATGAGCGGTAACCGCAATGCTTCCACCTGCATTTATTTTTTGCTGGAAGAAGGAGAGTTTTCCGCATTCCATCGTATTGCAGCGGATGAGATCTGGCATTTTTACGATGGCAGTACATTAACGATCTACGAAATAGCTCCCGGCGGAGAGCTGCTGGTACATAAACTTGGACGCGACATTGTGAACAATGAAAGTTTGCAGGTGATCATTACGGCGGGCAACTGGTTTGCTTCCCGCGTAGAAGTGCCCGGAGGCTATGCGCTGGCTGGCTGTACGGTTGCGCCCGGGTTCGATTTCGCGGATTTTGAACTGGCCGAAAAAGCGCCCCTGCAGGCGGCTTACCCGGAACATGCTGCCCTCATTGATAGTCTTACAAGATAACGGTTACGGCTACCCGCTATAAGCCTCCCTGGTTTTTATTACATTTACAGGTATGAAGAAAATCCTTTACCTCGTTGTATTTATATTATTTACGCTCCTGGTATTCTGGCTGGGCAAGCGCTTTGGCAGCACCAATGTGAGTCAGCAGGTAATTTCCAACAGCACAATTGTAAAGGAAATTGCAGAACTGGCCAGCCTGGATGTGCAGGGAAGCGCCAGTATCAAAAGAAGTAATATTGAAAACAGCGGCGACTGGACCGATAACCTGAAGAAAGCATTCCTGGAAAACACCATATGGGTCACTATTCCCTACCAGGCCAAATTTGGAGTAAACATCGACGATAAATCGTTTAAAGTACAAATGACTGATAAGAAGATCATTATCAGTTTGCCGGCGCCCCGCCTGCTCAGTTATGAACTGAAAATGGACAAAATGGAAACTTCCAACCGCAAGGGATGGCTGCTGTTCCAGGACGATGAAACCTACACGGATGTACAGAAAAAACTCTACCAAACCTCCCGCGTCCAGCTGGAAAGTAATCCCACCTACATACAGCAATCAAAAGAGAAAATAAAGAAAGTAATGGAGCAGTATTATGCCCCATTCCTGAAAGATCATACCCTGGAGATCCGGTACAACGGGGAAACCAGTGCCCCGGCATTAAATTAGCCGTTATGCCGCCTCCTGTGCAATGTATTTCACCAGGCTTCTTTTAGCTATGGGCAGCAGTGTTTCATTGACCGGCACCACCAGGGGCGTTTCCACACAATATACAGCAGGGTTGGGTAAGTTGTTACGCTCCCGGATCAGCATGCTCTTGATATGGCTGATGGTATGTACCAGGTCTTTTTTATAGGCCTGAAGGTATTGTGTATGAATGCCCCGGTACCTTTCGTCGTGCCTTTCAAAAATGGTGAGCCGGTAGGTGTATACCAATGTTTGCCTGCCCCGGCCATCGCACAGCAGCAGGTATCCTTCCGCGGTTTCCAGCGGTACCAGTCCTACCGGGAAAATATTAAGATGTTCCGCCACGTACTCGTAAATTTCGGTCCCCCCTTTAATGGTGCTGTTAAGCTGGGGCAGGGAATACTGGATAATGGATTCCAGTTCTTCCATCAGTTCATCGTCAGCAATCAGTTGTTCATACAGCAATTCCAGTTTTTGAATATTCACTGCCGTTAGTCTTTTTGGAAACTGTTGCTGCAAAAACTGTTTGTTATCCCGGAATGCCACCAGGTTGTTGTAGTGGAAGATAATGTCTGACAACTGCGGGTACAGCCTGCTCTGGGTGAAGTGTTGATTGATGTCCTGTAAATAAGCCAACAGCGTATACTTTTTCAGCTCAAAGTCGATATAACCATCAGCAAACCATGTTTCACTTAACGCTCCCATATGAATTTAATTTAATGTATCATGTACTGAATTTACGAAAAAAAAACCGTAAAAACGGGGGTTTTCCGGCTACAGCGCACTATTTTAAATAATATTTCAGCGCCAGTCAAACGGGTCACTACAAAGGATCTACCTATGTCAAACAGTAGTAAAAAACCTGGTAAATACAAAAATATTTTAACGCTAACTTTTTTATTAGCGTAATTTTCATAACTTCAGTATATTATTTTTCATTTTTTTAATTTCAGTTATCATGAACATTTACGTAGCCAACCTGCACTATAGGTTGAACGATGAGGATCTCCATCAGATTTTCAGCGATTTTTGAGAGGTTACCTCCGCTAAGGTTATCAAGGACCACGAAACAGGCCGCTCACGTGGTTTTGGCTTTGTGGAAATGCCTAATCAAGAAGAAGGAGCAAAGGCTATGGATAGTTTGAACGGCAGCGAAATCGAAGGTAAGCAATTGATGGTAAACGAAGCAAGACCTAAACAACCGAATAATAATTTCAAAGGTGGCGGTGGTAATAACCGTGGCGGCGGAGGATATGGTTCCCGCGACCGTCGTTATTAATAAAATCCCCTTTATTCGGCACTAAGGAACTAAGGAGACGCTTTTACCAGGCGTCTCTTTTTTTGTTTTCAGGAAGATAAAAAATGCAGCAGAGACCTTTCCCTGCTGCATTCCTGTTTAAAAACGTTTATATTAAATTCCTCTTTTCGGATCGAAATTTTCCAGTTCCTGTGCCACGGCGCTCAGGAAAGTAGAACCCAGGGAACCGTCTACAATCCGGTGGTCGTACGACATGGAGAGGTACATCATGTGCCGGATACCAATGGTATCTCCTTCTTCCGTTTCAATTACAACCGGGCGTTTTTTGATAGCGCCTACTGCCAGGATAGCTACCTGCGGCTGGTTAATGATAGGTGTTCCCATCAGGCTGCCGAAGGTGCCCACATTGGTGAGGGTGAAAGTACCGCTTTGGGTATCTTCCGGTTTCAGCTTATTCTGGCGGGCGGAATTGGCCATATAGTTTACCTGCTTCGTTAACCCGGTGAGGTTCAGCATATCTGCATTTTTGATCACCGGAACAATCAGGTTACCACTGGGCAAAGCCGTGGCCATGCCTATATTGATATCTTTCTTGATAATGATCTTGTCGCCGTCGAGTGAACAGTTGATCAGCGGGAAACGCTTGATACACCTGATGATAGCTTCTATAAACAAGGGCGTAAAGGTTAGTTTTTCGCCTTCCCGTTTCTCGAAATCAGCTTTTACCCTATCGCGCCACTTTACCAGGTTAGTCACATCCGCTTCTGCAAAACTGGTTACATGCGGGCTTGTTTGTTTGCTCATCACCATGTGATTGGCAATCAGTTTGCGCATGCGGTCCATTTCAATGATCTCCACATTACCATTGTAAGTGGGGGAGGCCACGGTAGTGGTTACCACCGGTTGGCGGGTAGTGGCTGCTGCAGTAGTGGTTGCCGGTTCCGGCGTTACATCGGGAATGACCTTTCCCTCGCGGCGGTCGGCCACAAACTGCAGGATATCTCTTTTGGTTACGCGGCCATCATTGCCGGAACCGGGGATCTTTTCCAGGTCGGAAAAGCTGATGCCTTCCTGTTGTGCGATGGTGAGTACCAGCGGGGAATAAAATTTGGCGCCCCCACCGGAAACGGGCGCTTCAGCAGCAGGCGTATAGGCAGGTGCTGCAGTAAATTTCGGTTCAGTGGATACAGGTGCTGCGGGCGCAACAGGTGCGGAAGTTGCTGCAGCTTCGGCATTGGTATTAATGCGGGCTATGACGGTACCAACCGGTACCACATCATTTTCATTGAAGAGCAGCTCTGTGATCTCTCCTTCTGCAGTAGAGGGAACTTCGCTATCGACTTTGTCGGTGGCAATTTCAAGTACGGTTTCATCTACTTTTACGTGATCGCCCGCCTTTTTATGCCAACGCAAAATGGTGGCTTCCATGATGCTCTCCCCCATTTTTGGCATTACCAATTCTACAATGGCCATAAGATTGATTTTTGCTTTAGTGCGCGACAAAAATACGGGAATTGTACCAATTCAAACGAGGTCAATATCCCTATTCCAGGATGAGTTTGCGCAGCTCATTCATGGCATAAACAGCTGTCATTTGCGTATTCCGTTCCCGGTCGTAGCGCAGCTGGTATTTAACGGTAACTGTTTTTGCTGTACTGGCCACTGCTATCCAAACAGTGCCTACCGGCTTCTCCGGCGTACCGCCGTCCGGTCCCATAATACCTGATACGGCAATTGCGTAATCGGTTTGCAGGAGTGTGAGCGCGCCTGCAACCATTTCACGGACGGTGGCTTCACTTACGGCCCCATGCGCCTGCAGGGTTTCAGGTTTCACCCCTAACATCTTCACCTTCATTTCATTGGCATACGTTACCGCGCTGCCCTTGAAATAAACGGAACTACCCGGCACCGCTGTAATCCAGCTGGAAATCAGCCCGCCGGTACAGCTTTCCGCCGTGCCCATGGTTTTGCCTTTTTCCTTTAACAGGTGTCCCAGCACCTCTCCTATCGAAATATCCTGGTCGGTTACCGTGATATCTGCCAGCAGCTCTTTCAATTGGTGAAAAAGGATGCTCACTTCCGCCGCTACCGACAATTTATCTTTCCCCTGCCCGGTTAAGCGCAGTTTCAGCAGGCTGTAGCTGGGCAGGTACGCCAGTTTGATGTGAGCGGGCAGCTTCGCTTCAAAGGCTACCAGTCTTTCCGCAATGAAAGACTCACCCATACCGGAAGTAACCAGGGTTTGGTGTATTACGGCAGGCGTACTGAAATGTGCTTCCAGTTTTGGCAGCACATAATTTTCCATAATGCCCTTCATTTCATGCGGCACCCCGGGCATGGATACGTATATTTTACCTTCTTTCTCAAACCACATCCCCGGTGCGGTGCCCCTTTTATTTTCAATGATGGTGGCGGCTTCCGGTACCAGGCTCTGATCTATATTCCTTTGCAGCACAGGCAATCCCCTGCTTTCGAAAATATGCAGCACATTATCCAGTGCTTCCTGGTTTTGTACCAGCCTGGTATTGAAGTATTCACACAGGGTGGGCTTGGTAATATCATCGGCAGTTGGGCCCAGTCCCCCGGTGATCAGTACAATATCCGATACCGCCGATTCCTTTGCCAATGCATCCAGGATATCTTCCCGGATATCGCCGATGGCTACACGCCGGTGTACCCATATACCCATTGCATTCAGCTGCTGCGCCATCCAGGCGGAATTGGTATCAATCGTTTGTCCTATCAGCAGTTCATCTCCAATGGTGATAATGCTGGTGGTGATCTTATCCATACGCGTTGTTTATACTGCTATTCAAAAAACGGTGCCAGTCTTTTCTTCAGGTCTTCCGGTAAACCGGCCTTCTGCTTCGTTTTCACATCAATGAATACCAGTGTGGTTACCCCAACATTCAGCAATTCATTCTTTTCGTTATACAACTCACTGTGAAACTGGATCTTAGAACTTTTCGGCAATTCCTTCAGTATAGTCTTCACCGTTATCAGGTCGTCGTAATAGGCTGGCCGCAGGTATTTTACATTCAGTTCTGCCACTGGCATAATCACGCCCTGTTCTTCCAGTTCCCTGTAACTGAAGCCCAGCTCCCTTATGGCTTCGGCCCTGCCTACTTCGTAATACAGTCCGTAATTGCCATAATACAGGTATCCCATCTGATCTGTTTCCCCATAACGTACCCTGATCGTTGTTGTACTGATAAACATGGTTCCTCTGCTATTTTATCCTTAACGTTTACTTGAAAATTTTATTTGCCCAGGGCTCCGTCCAGTGAAAACTTACCGGGGCCTGTAAAAAGCAGTGTTACAAATGCCGCCAGGAACAGGATGGGCAGTTCTTTTTCCGATACGGTGTCTTTTCCGTGTATCATAAAAATAACTACGCTCATACAAATGATCAATGGCACAGAAGCCAGTCTGGTCAACAGTCCCATGATAAGCAACACCGCGCAGAACACTTCTGCAAAAACTACCATTCCCAAAGAAATTTTATGTCCTACCCCCAGCGGATCCGGGAAAGTATTCATTTTGGCAGTAAAATTGATCAGCTTGGGCCAGCCATGCAGGA
>NZ_DATMTE010000684.1:0-4046 GCF_035564935.1 Chitinophaga sp.
GCAGCGAATGGACCACCTATGATTTTGAAAAACTAAGTGAAGCGATAGAAGAGGTCACCGGGGTTTTGCTGAGTGTTACCACCCTGAAACGGCTGTGGGGAAAACTGAAATATACCAATATGCCGGCTACCACCACCCTGAATACGCTGGCGCAATATGCCGGGTATGCCGACTGGCGGGAGTTTAAGCGCCTTGTTGCGCCGGCGCCGGGGGAAAAAGCGGGGGCTTTCCCTGTAAAAGGAGATGTGACGCCCGCAAATGCAGTGACCAGTCCGTTGCCAGGCGATGCGGCAGCCTTGGCCAATACGGCGCCCGGGTATATTTCAGCAGGAAGTATTGCAAACAACCTGGAAGTATATAGCAGCGAAACAACCGGTTATCCTGCCAGCGCCGCTCCGCGGAAACGCCGTAAATGGCCCTACTGGTTGCTGGCCCTTTTACCGGCGGGCATCCTCGTATATGCTTTACTGTTATCCAACACCAAACCGGGAAAGCCGCTTAATACCGCCGCTTTTTCTTTTAGCTCCAACAAAATAGTAAGAGAGGGAGTGCCCAATTCTGTTATTTTCAACTACAACGCTGCTGCGGCAGGGGAAGATTCTGTTTTTATTTCGCAAAGCTGGGATATCCGGAGAAAGGTACCGGTATCTGCGAAGGAAAACACCTTTACCGCTATTTATTATACACCAGGTTATTTCAGGGCCAAATTAATGGTCAATAAACAAATTGTAAAAGAACATGACCTGATGATAGGCTCCGGTGGCTGGCTCGCATTGGTAGAGCAGGAGCCGGGCACACCCTTGTATTTCCGGAAGAACGAAGTGATGAAAGGAAACGGCGTAGAAGTAAATGAAACGCTGTTATCACAATATCACCTGCCCCTGCAACCCGTGCCGCCGGCGCTGCGTTTTTTTTATGTGCAGCCGTTCGGCGATCTTAAGAACGACCACTTTACTTTTGAAACTACGCTGAAAAGTGATTTCCGGCAGGGCACTGCTGCATGCCAACGGGTGGAATTACTGATCCTGTGTAAAAATGATGTGATCTTTATCCCGTTGTGTGCACCCGGTTGTGTAGGAGAGCTATCCCTGTTTGCCGCCGGCACTGCTATCAACAGCCGGAACGCCGATCTCTCGAAGTTTGGCGCCGATCTCGCACAGTGGGTAAAGCTGCGTGTGGTTACACACAACAGGCATATGCAGTTTTATGTGAATGATACCGCCGCTGCTGAACTGACCTTTTCCAATCCGCCTTCGGATATTGTAGGCGTACAATACCGCTTCTCCGGCACCGGTGCTGTAAAGGATACCCGCTTTACGAAAGACAGCACCGTGATTGAACTGCAACAGTAACTGCTGCCGGTTTATCTCCCGGAAAACAATAACCGCTGCATTTATTCCTGAAAAGCTTTATTTTTCTAAGGAATATTCCCATTATGAAAAATAAGTTACTGTTCCTGTGCAGCCTTCTTTATTGTATTGGCATCCGGGCGCAAATGCCGGAGCGATTGAAGGTATCGCCTGATGGGCATTACCTGCAATACGCCAACGGACAACCTTTTTTCTGGCTGGGCGATACCGGCTGGGAATTATTTCACCGGCTGGATACCGCTGAAATAAAATACTACCTGGATAACCGTGCCGGTAAAGGTTTTACCGTAATACAAGCCGTGGCGCTGGCGGAGTTCAATGGTATCCGTAAACCCAACCGCTACGGGCAGATTCCCTTCCTGGATGAAAATCCCGCAACTCCCAATAATGCTTATTTCATGCTGATAGACAGCACCATCCGCTGGGCAATGCAGCGGGGATTGTATATCGGGCTGCTTCCCACCTGGGGCGATAAAGTGACAAAGCTATGGGGCGAAGGGCCTGTGGTATTTGACAGTACTAACGCTTACACCTATGGGAAATGGATAGGCAGCAGGTACCGGGATGCTAAAAACATTATCTGGATACTGGGAGGCGACCGCCCGGCTGTAAAGGACAGCAGCGACTGGCGTCCTGTTTGGCGGGCAATGGCAAGGGGCATACAGGAAGGCACTGCAGGGCAATGTATTATTGCTTACCATCCCTCCGGGGGCAGCAGCAGTTCGCAATGGCTGCAACAGGAATCCTGGCTGAACATCCATATGTTCCAGAGCGGGCATGGCAGCGGGCATGATGTGCCATGCTGGGAATTTGTACGGAAACACCGGCAGCAATTACCGGTAACGCCCGTACTGGATGCAGAACCCAATTACGAAGATCATCCTGTGAATCCATGGCCCAAATGGAACCCCGACAATGGCTATTTCAGGGACTATGATGTGCGTAAGCAATTGTATCGCTCCGTATTTGCCGGCGCCTGTGGCGTTACTTACGGGCATCATGCAGTGTGGCAATTCATGAGCGCGCGTGAGGAAGCCATCAATTATCCCGACAGGGGCTGGATCAATGCGCTGGACCGGCCCGGTGCATTCCAGGCCGGTTATCTTCGCCGGCTTATTACCCTGCACGGCGCACTAAACCGTGTACCCGACCTTTCTCTGATCCTGTTGGGCCAGGGGGATGGCGGCGCACATATGGAAGCCTTCAGGGATATTGCGGGTACCTATCTTATGGTGTATTTGCCCATTGGTAAATCACTACGCGTGAACACTGCCGTTATAAAAGCTGCACGGTTGAACTGCTGGTGGTTTAACCCGCGCAATGCAGAAAAAACAAGCATCGGGGTTATAAAACAGGCGTCCGCCGTTACGTTTACACCGCCTGCTACCGGCGCAGGGAACGACTGGGTGCTGGTAGTGGAAGCAATGAAATGAAGAAGGTATAACCATAAACTTTAAATACTAATTTTAAAGCCTAATCTGCATATCATGAAAAAGGTATCCTATGACCCGAATGGTGGAAAACTATGGATAAGAATAGAAATGACCGGCATCTACTTTATTACTTACATCTACCAGATGTGGGCCGCTACCGCCGATGAACTGCCCATACTGACAAAACCCCTCCGGCAAAACAGCAACGAACTTCCCCAGCCGGACCATTACCTGGTGCAAAACGACTATAAACCCGGAGAACCGCTGATCAGCTTTAACAAAAGAGTGCTGGATATTTCCTTCAGGGTAAGGAAGTATAAAGACGATAATGGATATAAGTTAAAAGTAAGCGTGTTGCAGGGAGATGATTTTGATACCGCCAAAGTAATAGGCAGCGACCAGGTTGGTGCTGGTACTACCGCTACTTTAGGTACTGATGTTACCGGCAAAACAGAAGATATTTTACTACAGCTGATGGCTAAAAAGAATTGATGCTATCCTTTTAAAACCCTTGTATGTTACCATTGAGAAAGATAGGTTTGTTACTGTTGCTTGTTTCCTTCCAGGCATCTGCACAGTTTAAAACAGACAGTACCGAACATTACCTGCTGAACTTTTCTGTTCCGGACATGCCGGCCTTTAAGGCGCTGGGCGCAGATCCATCCAACCTGTTACGGCCCTCCGATATTCAAAAATTTGCCCTTAGCCTGTCTCCCTTTTATTCAAACGGGCAGGGCGTGATTCCCCGTAATTTTGCCGTGGAATTTTCTCCCGGTAAACTGGCCAGCAAGAACTGGACGCTGGAAGATTATGGTAAACGAAGGTTCTGGTATAATTCTTCCTTCAGCATCGGCGCTATTGTTGATTCAGGAAATGTATCTTCCAGGCTGGCAGTTGGCTACCGGTTTTCCATTGTCCGGAAAAGAGATGACCTATTACTGAACGCCGCCAAAAGAAAAGAGGTATTTATTGCACAGCAACAGGAACAGCTGGCGCTAAAGGAGTTTAAAAATAACTGGATCATTATTGTTCATAAAGAAGTACCACCGGCAGAACGCGCGCAGTATGGAAAAGACAATGACGCCGGGTTCTGGGATTTCGCGGAAAACAAAGCGGAAGAATATCTCAAAGAAAACCCGGATACTACTTTACAGGCCAGTTATGACGCCTTTAAGAAAGGATATGACAAGGATAAGAAAAAATACTACACGGCGGTAGACAGTCTCATAGAAAAATTCAAAAG
>NZ_DATMTE010000685.1:0-4220 GCF_035564935.1 Chitinophaga sp.
ATAGGCAGGTTTGTTTCCACGTATGGCAAAAGCGTATTTTTGCAGCATGAAAGAGCATGCAAAAAATATTTTACTCATTATAGCCGGCGCCTTCATCTTTGCTGCAGGCATCAACTACCTGGCTATTCCCAATAAGTTATCGGAAGGAGGCGTAATAGGTATTACGATTGTAACCTATTATTACTGGGGATGGTCGCCGGGTGTAACAAATTTTATCATCAACGCTATCCTGATTGTAACGGGATACCGGCTGTTGGATAAAAGAAGCATGTTGTACACGATCCTTGGCATCCTTTTTTGTTCCCTGTTCCTTTATCTCACCGAAAACACACTCACACCGGTTACCACCAACCCGTTACTGGCGGCTATATTTGCCGGCCTGCTGGTGGGTATCGGTATTGGCCTGGTATTCCTGTCTGGCGGTACCACCGGCGGTTCCGCCATTGTGGCCAGGTTGTTCAATAAATATTTCGGCTGGACCCTGGGCAACGCGATGCTTATTTTCGACATTGTTGTGATTGTATCTTCTTCTTTTATAATAGGCATAGAAAAAACCATGTATACCTTTATTGCCGTATACATTGGGGCCAGGGCAGTAGATTATATTGTAGACGGGCTTAACACCAAACGCGCCATCACTATTATTTCCGCGCACACGGAAGCCATTGCGGCAAAGATCACCGGCGAAATGAAACGCGGCGCCACTGTATTGCACGGGCACGGCGCCTTTACCGGCGCTCCCAAAGAAGTACTGTATGTAGTGATAGGTAAACAGGAGCTGATGCGGCTCAAATCACTGGTGCAGGAAACAGATCCGGAAGCTTTCGTGGTAATACATGAAGTACACGAAGTACTGGGAAGGGGATTCTCGAAATAGTTATAGCCAGCGGCTTTCGCTATGCGTAGTGAAAGCCGCCAGCCATTATCATTTACCGGTTAACCCGCGGATCACTTTCACTTCATCCTCGCTGTAAGGAGTTCCATCCGGACGGAATATGTCATGAAACCAGGTGGGAGGCTCGCTGCCATCGGGCATAGGCGTGCTCCACGCATACTTGGTATTGGTTTTACCTGCTACCAGGCCCCAGTTAATGGCGCCAATATTTTCCTTTTTCAGCAAAGGCATAATATTATCGAAACGGCTGCTGCGGGTACGGGCCATATACTCGGTGCAAATAAGCGGCCTTCCCAACCGGCGCAGGGTATCAATATCCCGCTGGTGTTCTTCCGGTGGGGAATAGTTATGATAAGTGATCACATCGGAATGCGCTTCCTGGAAGGCCGACAGGTCTTTAAGCTTCCAGTCCCAAATCCCGGCCGACAACGGCTGTGAGGGATTTACCTCTCTTCCCCAGGCAAACACTTTTTCCAGCAGGGGCATACTTTTGTTACCATGCCCGGAATTGCCGGGTTCATTATACAGATCCCATAACAGGATACGTTTGTCGTCCGCAAAAGAGGTCAGGATATCTTTCACATATCTTTCCAATGTATCTACCAATGCCGGGCTTTGATAGATAGCCAGGCCCGGGTCCTGCACCCAGCCTGAGTTATGGATGCCCGGCCGCGGCGCCCGCTGGGGACCAGCCTGGTAAGTGCTGTCCCAGCAATCATCAAAAAATACGAATAAGGTGGAAATGTGGTGCCTGTCGGCAATATCCAGGTACGTGCTGATCCTTTGTTTAAAGCCTGCTGAATCAACTACCCAGGGTACATGATGCAGGTACACCCGCATCGTATTCATCCCGATACCTTCTGCATAACCGAGTTCCCGGTTAATGGTAGCGGTATCAAAAGTTGCAGCCTGCCACATTTCCAGCTGGTTAATAGCTGTACTGGGAATAAAATCACTTCCCCTGATCCAGTCTTTACCTGCATACCAGGCATTGGCCTTTTCCTTTGACCACAAGCCTTTTTCGGGCTGTTTGCAGCTCACCTGGATAAGCACGGCCACGCACAACGCAATAAATCGGTAATTCATAACGTAACTTTTTTAGTGGAGTTGCCAAAATAGTAATTATACGTGTCTCACGTTAGTCCATATGTCTCAATTTGTTATTCTCCTGATAATTCAGATTTGGATTTTGGGATTTAGATGTATATATTGTAGGCAGCTCAACGCTCTTTCATTCCTTACCATCTTATCAACCAATACAATTAAAGGGAAATGACACAAAGCTCTCAACGCTTTTTACCGCTGGACGTGTTCCGCGGGCTGACCGTTTGTTTCATGATCATAGTGAACACAGGCGGCACTGGTGGAACTTACTGGCCACTCGACCATGCTGCCTGGCATGGCTGGACACCAACCGATATGGTATTTCCCTCTTTTCTTTTTGCTGTGGGCAATGCCATGAGCTTCAGCATGAGGAAGTATGAACAACTGGGAAATTCAGCGGTGCTGGGAAAGATCTTTAAACGCACCCTGATCATTTTCCTTCTCGGATACCTGATGTACTGGTTCCCGTTTGTACATCATACCGATACCGGGCTTACATTCAATCCTTTCAGCCATACCCGCATACTGGGCGTGTTGCAACGTATTGCCCTGTGCTACTGTATTGCTTCCCTCCTCATCCATTACTGCTCTAAAAAAGTAGTATGGGCCGTAAGTGCCGCACTCCTCCTGGGATACTGGGCCATCATGTGGTACTGCGGTACTCCCGGTGAACAATACAGTATGGGCGGCAACGCGGGCATCCTCCTTGATAAACTTATTTTAGGTGAAAATCACATGTACCACGGCGAAGGCATTGCCTTTGACCCCGAAGGCATTCTCAGCACTATTCCTGCTGTAGTGAATGTGGTAGCAGGTTATTATACCGGGCTTTTTGTTCAGCAACAGGGCCGAACCAAAACGGGCTTGCTCCGTATGGCAGGCATGGGTGTACTGCTGTTGCTCCTGGCCTATGCGTGGAACACGGTTTTCCCTATCAATAAAAAACTGTGGACCAGTTCCTATGTGCTGCTCACGATAGGTATTGATCTGTTGCTGTTATCGCTGCTGATCTTTGTAATAGATATTCTCGGCTTTACCAAAGGCAGCGGTTTCTTTACGGTATTTGGTAAAAACCCGCTGTTCCTCTACCTGCTGTCTGAAATACTGGCTATCCTGTTCTATTTCTTTATGGTCAATGGCGACTCCCTCTACAAATGGATCAATGATACTATCTTCCAGCCATTGTCGCCGGGTAAGTTCGGTTCATTGCTGTTTTCACTGGCATTCATGCTTACCTGCTGGCTGGTAGGATTTATTCTCGACAGGAAGAAGATCTATGTGCGTGTATAAGTAATATCATCTTACTAAAAAATAAAAGGAGCAGGGAAGGTCAGTTGATCTTCCCTGCTCCTTTTATACGCATAAAACATTTTTTGCTACATTGTACATAAAACGATTGCGGATGGACCTCTCACTCAAAGGAAAAACAGCGCTTGTATGCGGCGGCTCACAGGGCATCGGGCTGGCCACAGCAGCAGAACTGGCTTTGTTAGGCGCTGAATGTATTTTACTGGCAAGGAATGAAGACAGGTTAAAAGCGGCGCTAGCGACACTTGATACCTCCGGCGGGCAGCAGCACCAGTATGCTGTAGCTGACTTTTCCGATATCGCACAGCTAACGGCGGCTGCGGAAAAGATTGCTGCGCGGGGCCCCGTTCACATACTCATCAATAATACCGGCGGCCCTGCAGGTGGTCCTGTTCTGGAAGCCAGCGCAGCAGCATTTACTGCCGCTTTTTCACAACACCTGCTGTGTAATCAGGCTTTGGCGCAAATATTTGTACCGGGAATGATCAGCGCAGGCTTTGGCCGTATCATCAATATCATTTCTACTTCTGTAAAAGCACCCATAAAAAACCTCGGCGTATCCAATACCACCCGGTGGGCAGTTGCTGCATGGTCTAAAACCCTTGCTACAGAACTGGCGCCACACGGCATTACGGTTAATAATGTGTTACCCGGCTCCACCTCTACGGCCCGGCTGGAAGGATTATTTAACAGCAGCGCCGCCGCCCGCAATGTATCGCCAGATGTAATAGAAGCCGAGTGGCTGAAGGAAATTCCGATGCAGCGTTTTGGTGAAGCCCGTGAAGTAGCAGCGCTGGCGGCATTCCTGGCATCGCCAGCGGCAGCTTACATTACAGGCACCAGCACCGCTGTAGACGGCGGAAAAACACCGGTGATGTAAAGCGGATGTTGTCTGACTCAGGATTAAACTGAT
>NZ_DATMTE010000686.1:0-6832 GCF_035564935.1 Chitinophaga sp.
GGATCTCATCAGAATACAAGCAATATTTCCGGTAATGCCACTGATGCGGCCTCCTATGCTAACCCTTTTATGTATGCAAGAGGAATAGCGCCCATCTATCCTATACATCTACACGATAAAACTACCGGGCAACTGGTACTGGACGACGCCGGTAAACCGCAATATGACGATGGCAGCACCAGTCGTAATCAATACGTTGGCCGTCATACCATATGGGAGAATGAACTGAATAAAGATCTCACCTACAGAAACACAGTAAACGGCCAGGTATTCCTTGATTTCAAATTTCTGAAAGATTTCACTTTCAATGTTAAAGGCGACCTCAATGTTCGTAACAGCGACAGAAATACTTACAACAACGCTATCATTGGAGACGGCGCTGGTAACCAGGGACGGGCTTCACGCACCAACTACCGCTACAAAAATTACACCACTCAACAAATGCTGAACTGGGGCAAGTCGTATGGCTTTCATACCGTAGATGCGTTAATAGGTCATGAAAATTACTACGACAACTACAATTATCTTTACGGATATAAAACCACTGAAACATTTGCAAATGCACCTGAATTAGTGAATTTCACCAAGATTACCGACCTCACCGATTACCAGGTAGATTACAGGTCCGAAGGATATTTCGCCCGTGCGCGTTATAACTATGATGAGAAATATTTCATAGATGGATCCTTCAGAAGAGATGGTTCTTCCAAATTTTACAAAGATACACGCTGGGGAAATTTCTGGTCATTAGGCGGTAGCTGGCTGTTGTCTAAAGAAAATTTCTTTGCCGGCCTGTCTCAATACGCCGATTATGTAAAGCTGCGGGCTTCTTATGGCCAGGTAGGTAACGATGCAAGCGCTGGTACCTATGCCTACATGGCATTGTATACCATTGACCAGAACAGCAATATTGCTGCTTTATATAAAACACAAAATGAAGCGCTGGATTTACTATGGGAAACATCGTCTTCCATTTCTGCTGCTTTGGAAACACGTTTATTCAACCGGGCTAACTTAACAGTGGAGTACTTTGATAAACGTTCTCAAAACCTGTTGTTTGATGTAAACTTACCATTATCAGCAGGAGCAACGTCCAATAGCCTACCGGAATCTACTATTAAAAAAAATCTTGGCACTGTATCAAATAAAGGATTTGAGCTGTCGCTCGATGTTGATGTATTTAAAAAGAGAGATTTTAAGTGGAACGTTGGTGTGAATGCCACCTTCCTGAAAAATAAGATTGTGTCCTTACCGGAACAGAACCGCGCCAATGGTATTGTTACTGGCAACTATAAATACGTGGAGGGGCATGGCGTTTATGATTTCTGGACTTACCAGTACGCCGGCGTTGATCAAATGACCGGTAATGCTTTATACCTGGCAGACGATGAAAACTTCGATCCCAAAGATGTAGACGGCGCGCATTACAAATATCTTGTAAACATTAACGGCGTTAATTATACCACCTACACCACCTACGCAAAACGCGACTGGTCAGGCAGCGCCATCCCGGATGTTTTTGGCAGCTTTTCTACCGGGCTTACCTATAAGGATTTCACTTTATCAGGCATCTTCACCTACTCCCTGGGAGGCAAAGTTTACGACGATTCTTACCTGGATCTGATGAGCATGTCGGGTTCTGTAGGGCAAATGCATAAAGATGTATTGAAGTCATGGGACGGCATTCCACAGGGTATAACAGAAACATCCCCTAACCGTATTGACCCTAAAGGTGTACCGGTAATGGATTTCTCAAAAAGCAATTACAGCAACACCATGTCAACAAGATTTCTTCAGAACGGCTCTTATTTCGTAGTGAAGAACCTCGCTTTGTCGTACCAGGTGCCAGCGTCTTTGTTAAAGACGATAGATATAAGGTCTGCCCGGTTCAACTTAAGTGTTGAAAACCTGGTAACGCTTACCAAATTGCAGGGTATGAATCCGCAGCAGTCGTTCAACGGGAGAAGCCTGAATGCTTTTGTTACTCCGCGTGTAGTATCTCTTGGTGTTAATATTGGTTTATAATTTAAAAGCAGAAAGATGAATAAGATATATAATATAGGCCTCTTGTTTTTTGTATTGCTTGCAGGCTCGTGTAAAAAAGACTATCTCGACACAGTACCTACCAGTTCAACAGGTACCTCTACCGCATTTGAATCAACAGATAATGCAAAATTAGCGGTGAATGGCCTGGCCAAAATGATGACCGTGCAATATTTATCCAACCAGGGATTCAACGGGGAAGGAACTATAAAGATGTACTATGGTAACTATCCCGGTAATAATTTTTATGTAAACCTGCCGGGATGGGCTACGCTGATCAATGGCACTATCAATGAAAACGTAAGCAGCATTTATGATTATTATCCCTGGTATTACTATTACAAGGTGATTGGCAATGCCAATGCCATCATCTTTTATATTGATGCTGCAAAGGGCTCAGATGCCGATAAAAACTTCATCAAAGCACAGGCATTAACTTACCGGGCTTACTGCTACATGATGCTGGCGCAGTTATATGGCAATAGATGGGCCGATTCCAATAACGGCGCCACTCCCGGCGTTGTGTTGAGAACGGACTTATCTAACGGTGATCTCGAAAGATCCACTTTAGGCGCCACCTATAGCCTGATTTACAGCGACCTGGACAAAGCGATTGAACTGTTCACTGCTTCAGGTAAATCCAGGTCTAAAAATTTCGAAATGGATGTCAATGTAGCATATGCCATTTATGCCCGGGCGGCCCTCAACCGCCAGGATTATCCTAAAGCAGAGGCTTTTGCGGCTAAAGCACGGACCGGGTACCCGCTAATGTCTGTTGCTGATTACAAAGCAGGGTTCTCCACTCCTAACAGCGAATGGTTATGGAGCAGCTACGGCGCTTCAGACGAAACTTTATACTACTACTCATACCAGGCTTATATCGCTTACAATTCCAGCGCATCTGCAGTGAGAACCTATCCCAAATGCATCAGCCGGGAATTGTATAACAAGATTCCGGCCACTGATATACGGAAAGACCTGTTCCTGGATCCTAAAACAGATCCGTATACTACCGCTACAGGGGCTGCCGGCGCTGCATTGAAAGCACGTGCTTTCGAGCTGTACCCGGACATCTACAGTACTTCTAATATATTTGCCTATATGCAGTTTAAGGTGAAGGCAAATGACCAGCCCGGTGTTGGTAATTTAAATCATTTCCGCTCCTCAGAAATGTACCTGATCGAAGCGGAAGCTAAATACTATCAGAATAAGCCGGCAGCCGAAGTGCAGCAGGTATTAATTGACCTCACCAAAAACTCCGGCCGTGACGCCAGCTATACCTGCACAAAAACAGGTGCAGCCCTGTTGAATGAAATCAAAACATATCGCGCTATCGAGCTATGGGGAGAGGGTTTCGACTGGTTTGACATGAAGCGCTGGGGAGACGCTATTGTAAGAAAGGATTACGCTAATGGCGGCAACTTCATCACCTCACTGGCTGTTACCATCACGCCTGAAAGCAATAACAAATGGACGTGGAAGGTTCCGTTGAAAGAATCTGATTATAATGGTGCATTAGAGTAGTACCTGTAAATAACAATGGGTTGCCTGTAAATTTACGGGCAGCCCATTGAAATGATCAATGCAGTAAAGATCTGCTGTTCTACATCCACAGCTACCTGCATTTTACATAAAAAGAATATATCTTGTTTGATCAGGATATATTCTCCAGGTATTTCAGCACCTCCTCTCTCTTCCGGCTGGAAACCGGTATCTGTTCATTATTCTGCATTTGCAAAATACCTTCCCTGTAGTATTTTTTTACATACTGGAAGTTGACCAGGTAAGACTGGTGGCAGCGTATAAAGCCAAAGGGAATCAGCACACTTTCGTATTCTATCAACCCCTTTGATACAAGTATCTCACGTTTATCTTTCAGATAAAAAGTTGTATAGCCTTTATCGCTCTTACAAAACATAATATCTTCTATAGATACAATTTCCATGTATTCCACGCGCTTCAGTGCAATGCGTTTGGTAGTTGCCATTCCCTGGGCTGCGTAGTGCTGCCGGGCTATTTCCAGTTGCTGCTGGTCGAACTGCTCCTGTTGCCGGTGATGATAACATTTGTTCAGTATAGCTGCCAGCGCCACTTCATCTATCGGCTTCAGCAGATAACCAAAAGCCCCCATATTAAGTGCCTGTATGGCATACTGATCATAAGCCGTGAGAAAAACAACCTGAAAACCGTTATTACCTATTTCATGAAACAACCGGAAACTGTCACCATCTTTCAGCCTGATATCTGCTAAAATGATATCGGGTTTCAAGACAGGGATTTCCCTGGCGCCTTTAGCGATTTCCGCTGCATGCCCAACTACCTCTACGTAAGGAATGCCTTGCACTACCTGCAAAAGATGCTGCAGAATACGTATTTCATCTTCTAAAATATAAAGCTTCATGGTTGCTTGTTTCAGATTTAATCTTTGATTTCAGGAATAACAATGTGTACAGCAACCCCTTGCCCGCTGCTGTTCTTTCTGTCTTCAATATCAAATTTCGCATATTGTCCCTGTGATTTAAAAAGCACTTCCAGTCTCTCTTTAAGAATAATCCCCGCAAGGGATTGTTTCTTCTGCTCGTTAGGTTCTTTAATGGTCATGCCCTTGCCATTGTCTTCAATCGTTATGAACATCTGGTGATTATCTGTTTTAAAAAATATCGTCAGGATACCTTTATAATCAATATTCCGGAACCCATGCTCTATTGCGTTTTCAACAAAAGGCTGTATTAACATGGGGGGTATCAGCACATTCTCCGGATAAAGGTGCTGATCCACATCGATCCGGTAATCAAAAAGTCCTGAGAAGCGCATTTTATTCAGTTGCAGGTAATTCTCCAGGGAAGCTATTTCTTCATCCAATCCTATAAAATCTCTCCTGCTCTGTTCCAGCACATTTCTTAATAATTTAGAAAAAGCAGAGAGATAGCGTACGGATTCTTTTGTATCTCCGGACGCGACAAGCCCTTGCAGATTAGCGATGGAGTTAAAGATAAAATGCGGGTTTAACTGTGCCTGCAACAGTTTCTGTTCCATATTCAAACGCCTGTTTCCCGACTGCAGCAACCTGTTCCTCTCTTTCAAACGGTACTGGCGGTGAATAAAGTAAAATACTGCAAGAACTCCCAGGAAAACCAGGAACGCCAATACAAGCGTCCATCTTTGCTGCCGGATGATCTTTTCATTGAGTTCATTCCGGCTGCTCAGTTCCGCTATATTCCGGTCTTTTTTCTCTGTTTCATACTTCTCATGTATTTCTGCCACTTTAACGGCTTCTATCGCTTTAATATCCCTTGTTTCAATTTCATAGGCGGAGTCGGCCACCCGTAACGCGCTGGCATAGTCGCCTTTTAACTTATATGCCTCTATAAGTCCTTTGTAATAAATCGGGGACGGCTTTATCCTGGGGCCTTTTTGTGCCAGGCTGATGGCTTCCCTGAAATAACGGATCGCTGAGTCGAGCTGGTGATTATGAATAAAGGAGGTCGCTAAATTATTGTATGCAATTTCGTTCAGGTTATTTGTCCTGGTAAGATAATCAATGTACTTCCTGCTGCTTGCAAGCGCCTTCTCATGCTGTCCCTGCCGGTCAAAGATCCGGGTTTCGTTGTCGTACGTGCGGGCAATAGCCAGGCTATCACCGATCCGGTTAGCCAGGTTACGTGCCTGAACATTGTATAACATCATTTTATCAAAATCATTCATTCTGGAAGCTAACAGGAAAGAAATGTCATAATACCGCTGCATGACTACAGGATGTGATTTATATGGATGATGGTTATAATAACGTTCCGCATATTCCAGTGATTCATTCTCGTTGTCATTTTGAAAATATGCTTTGGCCATCAGGTCATAAAACTGGTAGGTGATCAAGCTATGAGTGCTTTCGGCAGTTTTCATTGCCGAAAGTATGCGATTCATCAATTCTGCCTCCACTACTCCACCATTGGGAATACTTTGATTCAAAACACAGTAGGTCTTCAGTAGCTCAATTCCATCTTCACTGCGCGTCCCCTTCATTTTCTGGTACTCTGCCATAGCGCTGTCCCACTTCTTTTCCTGGCGATACTTTCCAGCCCTGAAATAGTGGCAAAATGGCATGATGCTACTGTCTGCAGTATTTCTCAGTAAACTGTCCTCTATCCGGATCATCTTCCTGGCATCGGCGGTGGGTAAAGTATCCAGAGAAATAATAAAAGAAAGGTAATCCTTTCTGTGAGTGGTATCAATAATGCTTTGTGGATTCTTTTGAGAGATTTCTTTCTGCTTACAGGAAACCGTAAATAAAAGAATTATTATCGTTAAGGCAGCATATGCAGTTCTTGCATTCATTAAGTAATGTATTAACCAGGCGAATAAACGTATTTCAGCTTAGTGAAACATACTGAAATATTCGTTAAATATATCAATAGAAATTAAAATGTAAGAAGCCGGGTATATATTCGTGGGATTTCAGGCGATATTCGTGAGGGTTGGAGGGATGATTGCGGGGTTTTTTCAGTAATATGTAAATATATCTCAATAATAGTGCATCAAAAATAAAAACCAATGCAGCTTACATTTTAATGCTTTTGCTTGTAAATAACGATTAACACAGTTGTCCGAATTTGCGGCTTTGCTTCTGTCACAGCAGCCACCTGTGCACAAAATAAAGCAAAGCCGCGATCGGGAAAACAGTTCAACTTTTCCCGGTAAAATAATCTTATCTGATAGCTATTATGGCCTTTCTATAATTCACTCAAGCGTTGCCTGCACAATCTGTTCAATGTCAAATTTTCGCATTTGCATA
>NZ_DATMTE010000687.1:0-5173 GCF_035564935.1 Chitinophaga sp.
GGTAAAGGATATTCTCAAATCACTGCAACAGCAGGGGAATTACAGGTACCTGTATGATCCTGCGCAGGTGGAAACGTTAAGCATCAATATCCCCAAAGGCACTCTTTCTTTATCCGGGTTATTGCAATTACTGGATCAGCAGCTTCCGCTGGATGTGGAACTGAAAGATAATATCATCGCCATCCGTAATGAAGACCGTAAAGCCACTGCTGCTAATAAGGCGCAAACAGGCGCCCTCCAGGGAAAGATCCTTAACGACCAGAATGAGTCCATTCCCGGTGTAACGGTTTTTGCAGGAGATAACAGCCATGTAACTACTTCCCGCGTGGATGGCACCTATAGTATTCAATTACCGGAAGGTACTTATAACGTGCGTTTCAGTCACCTGGCTTTTTCGCCGTCGGCCTTTAATAATGTAGTAGTAAAAGCTGGTAAGGTAACTTTGAAAGATGTAATGCTGTCTACTTCTTCTTCTAACCTCAAAGGAGTAACAGTGAATGCAGCCGCAAAACGGGAAACCGTTTCCGCCCTGTACAATAAACAAAAAAATGCCGCCGGCTTATCGGATGGTATCAGTGCGGAACAAATTGCGCGCACACCTGATAAGAATGTGGGAGAGGTGCTGAAGCGCATCAGCGGCGTAGCTGCAGTGGATAACAAATATATCGTGGTACGTGGTATGAGCGAACGTTATAACGCCGCTATGCTCAATGGCCAGATCATGCCCAGCACGGAGCTGAACAGGAAAAATTTCAGCTATGATATCATTCCCTCTAATATCATTGATAATATTACCGTATATAAAACGATCACACCGGATATGAGCGCGGAGTTTGGCGGCGGACTGGTGAACGTGGAAACCAAAGCCATTCCAACAGAGAACTTCTTTACTATTTCCATTGGCGGCAGCATCAACGACAACACTACCGGTAAAGCATTCAACAGCCTGGAAATAGGCAGCAGCGAATACCTGGGAAAACCGTCTTCACACCGCGATCTCTTTGGAAAACTGAACTGGAAGAACCTGGACGATATCCTGGCTAACACTAACCCCGGAAATGCCGGCGGTCATGTATTGAAAGATCCGTCAGCTATTTCCAACAACTGGAAAATATACGACAGGAAGGCGCATCCTTCGCAAAATTACCAGCTGGGATGGGGCCGTGTTCTTAACCTTGGGAATGGCCGGCAACTGGGCTTGATAGCCAGCGCCAGCTATCGCAACACTTTGCAGACACAGGATGTAAGGATGGGAGGGAAAGATGGATATATGTATGCTCCCAGCCTGGTAAACGGAAGTGACTCTGTTCTTTTTAAAGGCAAACAGTACGGCTTCTCCACAAATACCGGCTTCCTGGCAGGAATCGGGTATAGTGCCGGCAAACATAAAATAAGCTTGCAAAGCCTTTACCTGAACACATTGGATCAACAGCTTCTCATGGGAAAAGGAACAGATGGCAGCGGTATTGGTGATGCGCCGCCGATGATCGGATTTTACGATAATGTACAATGGACCAAATTATGGCAAACGCAGTTAAAAGGGGAGCATGCTGTTGGTGGTAAAGGTATCAAAGTGCAATGGTCCGGTACTTATGTTCACCTGGACCGGCAACGCCCTGACAATCACTACCTGCGTTCACCGGCGCCCCCTGATAGTCTTACCACCTCGCCCATTATGATGGTAGGTCCTCCGCAATCCCGTGGTATTGATGGCGCTATGCGCTGGTGGACCCGTGCCTATGAATCAGACCTGAACTGGGATCTGAATACGGTAGCGCCCTTCCGTTTTAACATCGGCAATGCAGCGGTTACTAATACTTTCAAAATAGGGTATGCTGGTTGGTATAAAGACCGCTCCTTTTACGTAGCCCGCGCCGGTAGTGGCGGATATGCCTCCAAAACTCCTAAGCCAATTGATTATTTCTTTGATCCTGCCAATGAAAATTACAGTTTTAAATTTGACGACTTCTCAGATAATTTTAAACGTAATGCCACGCTGCACGCTGTTTATGGCATGTTTGACCATAAACTGGCTGGTAAGCTCCGGCTGGTATGGGGAGTAAGGGCTGAATATTACGACATTAACAGCATCAACGATGTGCTGGAGAAAAGTATCGGAGAAATTACAAACAGAGATGCCTACGACCTGAGCGCACTGTACAACAGGGAGAAGAACTGGAACCTGTTTCCTTCTGCCAGTCTTACTTACAGCCTTACACCAAAAATGAATTTCCGCGCCACTTATGCGCAGAGCATTATCCGGCCGGATCTGCGTGAACTGTCCTACTTCAGCGAATACGATTTCGAATTGGGCGGAGAATACAATAGTTCAACACCCATCGTATCCAGCAAATTAAAGCACCTGGATTTCCGGTATGAATATTACCCGGGCCCCGGTGAAATTTTATCCCTGTCTCTTTTCTATAAAAAAATTGACAACCCGATGGAGATATTCCAGTCCAACGCTGTTAACGAGTTCTCCCTGCGTAATAATCACCAGGCAGAGAACCGCGGGATAGAAGTGGAAGTCCGGAAATCGTTGTCCTTTATTGATGTACCGGTGATCCGTAACCTCACCTTATATGGCAATGGAACCAGGTTGTTTTCACGTGTGAAAAAAGCCGTAGATGGTAAATACGTGGAAGAGCCGGAGGGATCAAAGAAAATGATACTGAAACAGAATATCGGGAATTGGGAAGACAGGCCGCAACAAGGCGCCAGCAACTATATGATTAACGGCGGAGTGTATTACGATGTGAAATTGATATCTGTAAGTCTCCTGTACAATTATGTGAGCAACCTTTTGTTCATGCCCAACCAGAATGCTTATCAGTCTTACTATGAACGCCCGATGGTAGCACTCGACGGACAGATTGCCTTTCACCTGTTGAAAGATAAAATGTTGTTCCGCGCCAATGTTGGTAACCTGCTCAACAGCTATTCTATTATATATCAAAATGCGGGCGACGGAGATATGGGTGAGGGGAAGAAGCATCCCGTGAAAGATTTATTGTACCAGGAGGATAAAGACCTTCTGTTTTATCAGGCAAAGCCAGGCAGGACCTACAGTTTTACGTTAGGATATAGTTTTTAACAACAGGCAGGATGTAATATTTAACCAGCATGTATTCATACCGGTATATACAGTTTCGATCATTGTTATTATTTTCTAATTTAAATCCTTTATTTGATGACCAGGTTTAACCTCTACGCCGCAGCTGCAACTATCCTGGCTGCCAGCGTGTTCTCAGCATCCTGCAAAAAAGACGCACAACAGGCTAACCGTCCTGTGAGCGCTACCCAGATTGTGCCCGCAAACGGAGCCACGCTTAGTGGTATCCTCGGAACCGGAAAAACAGTACGTGATACCATTCACCTCACCGGTGGTACTTACCTGCTGAACGGATTGGTATACATCGACACCCTCGATGTAATCCAGATCGATGCCGGTTCCGTGATCAAAGGAATCCCAGGTACTCCCGGCGTAACCCCCGGTGGTGGTCTGGTGGTTTCCCGCGGCGGTAAAATTGAAGCCAACGGTACTTCTACCTCCCCGGTTGTATTTACTACCAACAGTACATCTCCTGCTGCCGGTCAGACTTCCGGTATCATTATCCTCGGAAGAGCTACTACCAACAATGGCGATACTGCCAAGGTAGAAGGTATTGGCGGTATTCCTCCGCTGACTCCTTACTATGGCGGTTCTGTTGATACAGACAATTCAGGCAGACTGAAATATGTTCGTATCGAGTACGCAGGTTTTGAACTGGCTACAGACAATGAAATCAACGGTCTTACCCTGGCTGGTGTTGGTAGCGGAACAGAAATCGACTTCGTAGAAGTGTACAAAGCTGCAGATGATGGTATCGAATTTTTCGGCGGTACTGTAGATGCAAAACACGTGGTTATTGTTAACCCGCTGGACGATGGTCTGGATTTTGACAACGGTTACCGTGGCCGCATTCAGTATGCCCTGGTGGTTGAAGATACTACCCGCGCCGACAAGAGTGCTTCTAACGGTATTGAATCAGACAACAACAGCATTGGTCAGCCACGTTTGCCGATCACTAAACCATTGATCGCTAACCTGACTATTATTGGTTTGCCTAACCAGGCAGCGGCTACCAAAACAACTTTCCCTCCTGCCGGTACCGGTAAATACGGTGTAGCAGCACAGTGGAGAAGAAGCAGCCGTTTCCAGGTGTACAACTCTGTTTTCCTGGGCTTCAACAATGGTATTTTGCTGGATAACACCGTTCCAACCGGTGGTACTGCAGCAGACCAGACTACCCAGCAGAGATATGCTGATGGTACATCTATCATCAAAAACAATATGGTGCATGCTTTCAACCTGCCGTTCACTTCATCACCTGCGTACAGCGGTTTGAAACCTTTGCCTGATGGTGCTGATAATAACACTTCCTACATTGCTGCTGATCCGAACGCTTCCCTCAAACTGGTGAATCCGTTCAACAGAGGTATTGTTGGCTTCTACCGCCCAAGAACAGGTACGCCTGCTATAGCGTCACCTGCTTTAACCGGTGGTTTAACTTCAGGATTACCTGCAGGTTTAACCGGAACTTCCTACAGGGGCGCATTTGATGGCACTGCTGCCAACGACTGGGCTACAGGATGGACCGTTTTCGCTTACTAATTATTATTTATGGCGTGGCTGGTCTGTTTTACAGATCAGCCACTTTTTAATCAACGTTTTATAAAATGAGGTATTCTACTGTAATATTTTTGTTGGGCATATTATTCGGTATGCAGTTGCTGTCGTGTAAAAAAGGAACATTGGTGGAAGGAGAAAGATTTATGGAAGTATATATTCCTTTTGTGTTTGAAACCAGTGATACATTGGATTTGTATGTGGATGGAAAACTTGTACAAACGCAAACAACAAACAGAGGCTCTTTTAGTGTGGTGCTGAAGCAGAAGGAACAGTTAAACATTAGCATCCATAAAACAGGTGAAGCTGCAGCCTTGACTGATACTACCGTAACGGTTAAAACAGATAGAGTATCGCTCAGTTACGCTTATGATCCCGCATTGGGATTTAACCGGTTCGTAAAAGCCGGCGATTTTGTTCGTCCCTCCGCCGATAGTATTGCCTTCATCATTGCAAATAAATATACTAATTTTGGATCAGGAAGAATAAATGTTACTATCTATC
>NZ_DATMTE010000688.1:0-1664 GCF_035564935.1 Chitinophaga sp.
ACAGATGATTCGCAAGCTTTCAATGATGCAATTAGCGCAGGGGTGAAGCGAGTATATATACCGCGTGGTACTTATGCAATATCTAAAGCGAAATTGCGTGACAATCTGGAGATCATTGGGGAGCCAGGAACGGTAATCAGACAGTTAAATAATACCGAGTACTACCAAAATGGCACCTTTGAGTACCGCGACACGTCCGGCGCATCCCGTGCAAACGTGACTATACGCAATATCGAGTTTATCAGCTACCCGTATAATACTAATGCACTAAATAACGCAATTCTTTTCCTTGTGGACCTGAATACGCGCGTGAGCAACATTATAATAGACAACTGTACTTTCCGGGCGCAGCAACAGACAGCAATATTTTTCCTTAACCGGTTCCAGGACTACATAGGAATTAAGAATGTAATGGTTAACAATTGCCGGGCATATGGTGATACCACGTTGTCTGCTCAAAGCAAGAACACTAACCTGGTAAGAACCCTTTCCAATTTTTCGCCGATACTTGGTTCATACGGAAAGGTTGGCATTGAGAACATTACCGTGCGCGGCTGCTACAGTGAATATATACGGACCCTCGCTGATATTAAGCGTGGTGTTCGCGGCGCTACCATTCTAGGGAATGTGGCGCGGAATAGTTACGATGTTGCGTATAGCAGTGACGGATGTTTTCAGGTCTCTATTGCCAACAACGTGGCAGACAACGACAGTCTATTTCTTTCTAAAATCACTGCTGGGGGTAGCCAGATAGAGGTGCAAGGGGAAGGCGTTAGTATTACTAACAATATTATTACTTACTGTAAGGCGAACGGGATATTAATTACCGACTATGGTCTTCCGGAAGAAGGAGGTCTCGGCCACAACTCAAAAGGTGTAGTTATTTCGGGGAATACTGTTAAATTTAGCGACATCGCGATTAAGGCGGTAAATGCGATAGGGATGAACATATCCGGGAACCAGGTGGACTATGCTAAAACCCGCAGCATCGCAGTAGACAATGGGACCGGCCGTGTAGACGGTAGCGGACAACCGTTAAAAAGTAAAGGTGTTACAGTGATCGGGAACCTTATATCTAATGTCGGATCTATTGTAGTAAGCAGCGATTCATCAGCAGCTGCAAGCAACTTCAACACATTTGGTGCAGCCACAGTTGATGGCAGTTCAACAACTCTGATAAAAAGCCCCAACACATCACAGCAGATTCTCGACGCAGTTAAAACAGTGGACGGTACCGGTAGTGGCCTTGATGCTGATTTATTGGACGGCGTAAATAGCACTGGCTTCTACGGCGCAGCGGGGACGTTCACGGACTTCAACACGGCCACTGGGAACAAGATATACACCCTCTCTGCTATTACTCCTGCAAACAGGCCGGCATCAGGAAACTATTTCTCTCTACTCAATATCGATCAGGATGTGTCGGGTAATAGCCGTGCGCAGCAAACATTTCGCATAGGCACCAATGATGTATTGGTGCGTAATCAATTTGGCGGTACCTGGTCATCCTGGAATTTATTATATCATTCAGGTAATAGTAACCTAAGTACGGTACCATGGGCGGCGTCAACTGTAACTGCGAGTGGTGCTGTAAGCATGCCATACACCACTATTTCAGCCAATACTACATTGGATGCCACATACAGGACAGTTAACACAGCAAC
>NZ_DATMTE010000689.1:0-2309 GCF_035564935.1 Chitinophaga sp.
TTACCATTTTTTAAGATCAGTTCGTGGGAAATTGCAGTCTTTGAGGTGATTGGTCCCGAAGGGCACTTAAAGTTTTTTACCGGAAGTGAATTTATTCAGATAGATTATTAACTGGTCTGATCCTGTTCTACAGGCACGCCGAAGTTGGCTATGGCAGGAGAGGAGCTGCGCTCATCATTAATATAAATTGGAGATAACATATGACCCGGGATAATAAGGCAATACTGGAAAAGGCAAATGCGGCCGTTGCTGAAGGCGACAACGAAGGGTTCCTGTCCTTTTGTACAGACGATACGGAGTGGATATTTGTGGGCGATCAAACGCTGCGCGGAAAAGAAGCCGTTCGACAATATATGGCAAAGGCCTACCTGGAACCGCCAAAGTTTATGGTGGAACATTTAATTGCCGAAGGTGAGTTTGTTACCGCACTGGGCAAAATCAGCATGAAAGATGAAGCCGGGAAAATGGTTCATTACTCTTACTGCGATGTTTGGCGGTTTCGTGATGGCAAGATGGCCGGTTTAAAGGCTTTTGTCATCGTAGATCCGTTAACGTAAGCAACCAGGTTATTTATTTTCCGTGGGCATTCATTGAGGTTAAGAATGCTTTAACTGCGGCAGTGAAGCGTTCCGGTTGGTCCATGTGAAGACTGTGACCGGCTTCCCGGATCTGTTCCGCCTGTAAGCCGGGATGAAGATGCTGTAACGTTTCCGCAACAACAGGTGTAACCACGCCTTTATCGCCAAACAGGAGGAGGCAGGGAATATCAATCCTGCTCATCAGCTGCTTATAATCGGGGTTGGGTGGTGTGAGCACATCAAAAGCGCTCATGCTGGTTTGAAGCCGGGCCCGGGCGAATAGTTCAAGCGTTTCCTGCGACCGGTTGGGATGCCTGGCCCGCGCTGCGGATACTACTTCTTCCAACGGCAACTGAAGCATTTTCCGGTGCTGATCGGCCACATCACTGTCGCGCACCTCGCGCTGAACCTCCGGGCTAAGGAAGGTGGGATCGGCCAGGATCAGGCCACGGAGCAGGTTAGGCTTACGGCTTGCTACCACGGCGGCAGTCATTCCGCCCATGGAGTGCCCGAGCAGGAAAGGCGGAGGAAGTTCCAGCGCATTGATCAAACCGGCAATATCATTTGCATGATCTTCATACCGGTATCCGTAGTTGGGTATGGAGGAGCGGCCATGTCCCCTGGCATCCGGCATGATTACATCATAATCGTTCTCCAGGGCACGCGCCAAAGCTGTCCAACACAGGCCGTTTGTCATTAACCCATGCAGTAAGATCAAAGGCGGCTTGTTGCCTCCCGTTCTTGTATAGTGTATGCTGATATCATTTGTTTCGCACAGCGCCGTATTCCAGTTACTCATTTGTTATTTTCTCAGGGTGTAAAAATTGATGCAAAGGTAATCAGTTATGCGGATTTGTTCCGTAATGCAAAACCGGCAACGGGCAGGTATAAACGTAGCGGTGGCAGGGGCATCTGCGCCCAGGTTTCATCCTTATGGGGGGCTGTTAAGTAATCATATCTACCTGAAAACAGGTATATTTGCTTCCCCATATTCCAGTATACACCGGATTGACGGAATAACCTATTTTTGTATTGTTTGATAAACTACTAGAATCATGCTTTTTCAATTTCGTAAACCGACCCTGATCCCCGCTGCCTTGTTGTTGCTTACCGCTATTGGCGGCAAGAGCCAGGCACAGGAAAAATTTGACAGCAAGCTGCTGAAGAACGGTAAATATACACTCGGCTGTTATACTGTAAATGACGGCACTGAATCGGCTATCGGCACTTTTACCATTGGTATCAATACTTCCGGCGATAAACTGGCGTTAACTACTGTGATGGCGCTTACCGGGCTGGAAGAGTGGAAAGATACTTCCATATCCAATCTCAACGACTTTAAACCTGTTTACCGTGCCTCGCACAGCACATTGAAAGATATGGTGCTGCATTTTGGTAATAATGTTAGTGGTTATTATGTAGATAAGAAAACGGGTAAGAAGACCCAGGTCCAGGAAGCCGGCAACCAGTATTTCATAGATAGCTATACCTATCCGTTTGTTCTGGCATTGCTGCCGTTGTCGTCCGGCTACAGCACCGATCTGCCGGTGTATGAATACAAACCGGCCAACACTTCGAATGTGAAAAAAGCCATAGTAGAGGAAGTAAAGAATAACACCTGGATCAGTAAATATACCGGTAAGCATGATGTATGGGAAGTAACGGTAGTGGAACCTTCCACCAATGAAAGATCTGTTTCTTATATTGATAAAAAGACCCGCCGGCTTTGGC
>NZ_DATMTE010000690.1:0-1961 GCF_035564935.1 Chitinophaga sp.
TTTTTGAATTATTCCCCAAGGAAAAACAAAATGTAGCCAGTGCGCTTTTTGGTGTAGGGGTGTTTATTGGTCCCACTATAGGCCCTACATTAGGTGGCTATATCACTGAATTTTATTCCTGGCCCTGGATCTTTTATATTAATGTACCGATAGGTATTACAGTGGCATCGCTTTGTTACATACTGCTGAAAGAGCCGGAACAGGCGCCGGCAGGCAAACGGATCGACTGGACCGGCATCCTGCTGCTGGCCGTTGGGGTGAGCGCATTACAAACAGTGCTGGAAAGAGGGGAAACTGACGACTGGTTTGAAGCGGCCTATATTACCTGGCTGTCTGTGATCGCTGGTTTTGCCCTGCTGATATTTGTGTGGTGGGAATTGCGGATCAAAGACCCGGTGGTAAACCTCCGCGTGCTGAAAAGCAGGAACCTGAGCATTGCGGCGATCCTGACATTTGTTTCCGGCATGGGCATTTTCAGTTCTGTATTTCTTACGCCGGTATTTGCACAGCGGCTGCTTAATTTCACACCGCTGCAAACAGGCTTGCTGTTGCTGCCCGGCGCCTGCCTGGCCATAGGCGGGCTGATCATCTCCGCGCGGTTACTGCAGCGCGGGGTGTCGCCCGTGTTCCTTATCGTAGCGGGAATGGGGCTGTTTATTCTTTTCAGCTGGCAGATGTCGGCCCTTAACCAGGATGCCGGCGCTGCTACTATTACTACTTCACTCATCTGGCGGGGCGTGGGCCTTGCGCTGGTAACGGTACCCCTTACCACGCTGGCCGTGTCTTCCCTTGCACCGGCAGATATCCCGCAGGGCGCGGCCTTAAACAATATGATGCGGCAACTGGGCGGTTCCTTTGGTATTGCCATGGTGAATACCTACCTGGCCAACCGGAATGCCCAACACCGGATGGACCTGGTAAGCAATCTTACTACCGATAACCCTGCCGTAACAGGCCGGTTAAACAGCTACGCCCATTACTTTGCCAGTAAAGGCGCTACCGTAACGGATGCGCATCATAAAGCACTGAAACTGCTGGATAGTTCAGTGATAAAACAAAGTACACTGCTGAGTTTCAGCGATGCGTTCCTGCTGGTAGGTCTTATATTCCTTGCAGCATTACCCCTGTTGCTGATGGCATCTGCAAAAAAGAAAAAAACAGCCAATGTGATCGTAATGGATCACTGATATTTTCTCTTTCCTTAAAAATAAAAGCGTATACAATAAATATCCGTTTACTCCCACAGTTCCTTCTACCGGTTGTTGCTGTTCCAAAGCGGGACGGAAGCAGGAAACAGCAGCTTTACCGCGATTTTTCGTATTTTGCAATCCGCATCTTTATCGACTACACCGGGCAGTTCATCTATTTTATTGACGGATGAAACGGGGATAATGTGATATTTAATTTTAAGGGGAACTGGATCTAACGGATGAATAATGACACAGGACATGAAACTGCACTTTTCCACCGGATTGCGGAGGGAGATGAATCTGCATTCGAAGCATTGTTCCATCTGTATGTGCCTAAGATCAAGCCTGTAATTGCCCGCGTCATACAGGTAGAAGGTCCCGAGAAAGATATTATACAGGAAATATTCCTGGGCATATGGCTGAGCCGTGAAAAGCTGCCGGAAGTAATGACTCCCCATAACTGGATCTTTAAAATGGTGTATCACCGCTGCTACAGCTGGTTACAAAAACAGGGGGTGCGCGATAAGGCCAGCCGGATCATCACACGGGAAAGCACGGATCATTCCAATCTTACTGAAGAAAATATTGCTTTTTCTGAAACTGCATTGCTGGTAAAGCAGGCCATTCTCCAATTGCCGCCCCAGGCGCAAAAGATCTACCTGCTTAGCCGGGAAACGGGTCTTAAAATTGCGGAAATTGCCGGCGAGCTGCAGCTCTCTCCCCAAACAGTTAAAAATTCGCTGGTCCGTTCCCTTAAATTCATCCGGGAAT
>NZ_DATMTE010000691.1:0-3888 GCF_035564935.1 Chitinophaga sp.
GGAACACCCATTCTCCCTTTTTTCTACAATTTCTCACTTTTGCGTAGTAATTTTGCATCCTCATTCTTAAACTAAGGATTTTCAATGCCTAAACAAAGCGACGTACTTACTGCCGATTTCCTTGTGAAAGTAGCAGAAGAATTTGGTACCCCGGTGTACATCTACCATGCAGAAAAGATCAAGACCCAGTATGAAAAGCTGCAAAAGGCGTTTCATAAGGCAGATACCCGCTTTTTCTACGCCTGTAAGGCATTGACCAACATCAATATCCTTAAGTACATCAATTCCATTGGCTGCGGACTGGATACCGTGTCTATCCAGGAAGTACAGCTGGGCCTCCGGGCGGGTTTTGATCCGAAGAATATCATTTTTACCCCCAACTGTGTGGACCTGCAGGAAATTATTGCAGCGAAAGAGCTGGGCGTGATCATTAATATAGACAACCTCTCCATCCTGGAGCAGTTTGGTAACAGGTTCGGCGGCAGCTACCCGATCTGTATACGTTTGAACCCGCATATTATGGCGGGAGGTAACTTCAAGATCTCCACCGGGCATATCGACAGCAAGTTTGGTATTTCCATCCACCAGATGCGCCATATTGAACGCATTATCAATTCCACTAAACTGAAGGTGACCGGCCTGCACATGCACACCGGTTCTGAAATTAAAGATGTGGATGTGTTCCTGCGCGGCGTGGAAGTAATGTTTGAGATGGTGCAGCACTTCCCCGATCTTGAATCTATTGACCTGGGCAGCGGCTTTAAGGTGGCTTACCAACAGGGAGATCCCGAAACGGATATTGACCTGCTGGGTAAAAAACTGAGCGAAGCCTTCAACAACTTTGCGAAATCGTATGTACGCCCGCTGCAGCTGTGGTTTGAACCAGGAAAGTTCCTGGTAAGCCAGAGCGGTTACTTTGTGGTAAAAGCCAACGTGATCAAGCAAACCACCGCCAACGTATTTGTAGGGGTGAACTCCGGCTTCAATCACCTGATCAGGCCCATGTTCTACGACGCTTTCCACCTGATCCGCAACATTTCAAACCCTAAGGGTACGGAACGGATCTATACCGTAGTGGGTAATATTTGTGAAACAGACACTTTTGGCTGGGACCGTAAGATCAACGAGGTGCGGGAAGGTGATTACCTGGTGTTTTACAACGCCGGCGCCTATGGCTTCGAAATGTCATCTAACTTCAACTCCCGGTTAAAACCGGCGGAAGTACTGGTAAAAGAAGGTAAGCCACACCTGATCCGTAAACGTGATACTTTGGAAGACCTGCTTAAAAACCAGATCGAATTGCAATAAATCTTCCGGATTTCGACGGATTCAGGTATTTGATTATCAAATGCATAGCATCTTTTGACAAATACCTGAATCCCGGAATCCAAAATTGATACAATATTTCCCCTACCTTTGCGTCTACAATAGTACTCCCCTCTGTTATTCCTGCAATGTTTTACTGTAAATTGTAATAAGAAGTTTATTACTGGCACTAAAAGGACAGCCTTTGGTTATAATTGTACGACAATATGAAAGTTTTAACTGCACACCCCGGCGTATTTGACGATGATAAAGTAATTGAGTCCAATATATCATTCGCACCATTCCTGAATTATTTGAAGGAAAAGGTAACCCATGAAGGAGAGGCCCGTTCATCTTTCTATAAACTGATCATTGATAAGTTTGAAAGCAACCCGGCGGTACTCAAGCCCATTCCCAGCAATGGAGATCTGACGCCTTACAAGGAATACCTGGACTTGCTGATAGCCGCTATTTTCCCGGTTACCACAGACTCCAGCAAGGATATTTATGGCATTGGCGTTCCGTTTAAGTTCGCCATCTTCCATTATTCTGAGCTCTTTAAACAACTGTTCACTGACGGCTCTGAGTTATCGGCGGTTCCGGATGGCATTTCTATAGCCCAGGTGAAAAAAGACAAGATCACCTGGCTGTATAAACTGATCCTGGAAAAGGTGTTCCACTTCCCGATGAACTACAAGAACGAGATTATTCATACGGTGGAAACACCCGATGGCGGTAAGCGTTACGTGAAGGTGAATATAGATCCCCGGTTTGTAGATGTAAAAGTGAACGGCGAGCTGCCACACCTGAATTATGACATGTTCTGCTCCAAGCAGATTTCCCCGGAAGCGCTGCAACAGCTACTGCCAACCAGCATGTTTTCCCTGGAAGGCTTCGTGATATGGACGGTGAAAGATGTGACCCAATCGGAATCGCTCAATAACATCAAGAGCCTGGTGATGAACATGCGCACCAGCAACGAAGTGGAAAGCTACCGGACCGTGGAAAAAATGATCCCGGTGATCCTGGGGCTGCCGGATGTAACTGCCCACCTGGTACCCTTCCCCAAGGTGAACGGTAAAAATGTACTGGAAGAACAATTCTCCATTACCGATCCTATCCTTGGTGTAGGCAACAAAAAACAGCAGCAACATTTCTTCCAGCTCCTGCTGGATCATTTACAGCAAAAACCGGTACCGCTGATCGTGCCCGATGTGAATGAAAATTCCATCGCACCCCACGCGTTCCTGAAGTACCTGCCCATCAAGAATATCCGGAGCTTCGTGATATTTCCGATCACCCATAAAAAGGAAATACTGGGCGTACTGGAACTGGCCTCTTCTACCCCTAACGGGTTGTCGGCAGACCCGTTGTGGAAACTGCAAAACACCTATCCCCTGCTGGTGCTGATGCTGAACCGCAGCATGAACATCCTGGAAAGCCGGCTGAACGAGGTGATCAAAGACCAGTTCACCGCTTTGCAACCCGCAGTGGAATGGAAGTTTGTGGACGCCGCCTGGAATTACCTGCTCACACCGGAAGAAGAAAGGAAAGATATTGAAAGTATCAGCTTTGATGAAGTATACCCGCTTTACGGCGCGGTGGATATCCGGAACTCCTCCGTACAACAGGGCGCCGCCATCCGGGAAGACCTGCAGGAGCAACTGGAGCTGATCAGGGATACCCTGGAAACCATCGGTAAAACCATTCACCTTCCTTTGCTGGAAGAACTGCAGTTCAAAACAAACGACCTGCTGGAGAACCTCAGCAATAGCTTACAGGCTGGCGAAGACCTGAAGGTAAATGAGTTTATGGACCAGGAAATTAAACCGGTGCTGGAGCATTTATGTGAAGACAATGCAGACCTGAAACCATTACTGGCGAGCTATTTTACCCAGATGGACAAATCAGAAGGGCGTGTTTATCATCACCGGAGAGAGTACGAAGAAAGCCTCGCCAACATTAACGCGGCTATCAGCCAGTACCTGGAGAAAGAGCGGCAGTACATACAGCAATCGTTCCCCTGCTACTTTGAAAAATATCGTACCGATGGCGTAGAGTATACTATCTATATTGGACAGTCCATCGCACAGGAGAAAAAGTTTGACCAGCTGTACCTGCGGAACCTCCGCCTGTGGCAGCTTTCCTCTATGGCGCACATCGCAAGGCTTACGCATAAACTGGGCCCTAAATTAAAGGTGCCGCTGCAAACCACGCAGATGATCCTTATGCACAGCGCTCCAATCACAATCAGTTTCCGCAGCGATGAACGCCGGTTTGATGTGGAAGGCGCCTATAACGTACGTTATGAGATCATCAAAAAACGTATTGATAAAGTACATGTAAAAGATACCGGCGAACGCTTAACGCAGCCCGGTACCATTGCTATGGTATACTCTTATGTAAGGGAAATGGAAGAACTGAAAAAGTATATCACTTTCCTTCAAAGCAAAAAAATACTGCTGCCGGAAATTGAGATGCTGGACCTGGAAGAGTTACAGGGTGTGAGCGGTTTGAAAGCGCTCCGCGTAAAAGTAAATATGGAAGCTGCACAGTAACCCGAGTTACTGAAAAAAGAAGAGG
>NZ_DATMTE010000692.1:0-6619 GCF_035564935.1 Chitinophaga sp.
CTGAATGGCGCTATGTGGTGGGTACCATCAACCTGCAGAAACTGAGAGAAGCCGGCTGGCTGAAAAATAAAGAAGTGAATGTGCTGGTACTGGAGTAAAGATATGTAATAAGCAAAAACTAATCATGATTACGGCGCAGTTCCCTGCGCCGTTCTTATTAATTAAAAATTTTCCAGTTCTTCCACTACCCTGCTTACCGGTAGTCCCATTACATTATAGAAGCAACCGTTTATACTGTCTATCCCCACAGCGCCGATCCACTCCTGGATTGCATAGGCGCCGGCTTTGTCGAACGGCTTGTATCCATCCACATAATAAGTGATCTGCTCAGTGGTCAACGGCTTGAAATGTACGGCCGTTGTTTTGGAAAACGCTACTTCCTTTTCTCCTTGCCGGATAATAACGCCGGTGACTACACGATGTTCACGTGCGCTGAGACGCGATAAAATAGCAATGGCGTCTTCCCGGTCTTTTGGCTTGCCGATAATATCGTTGTCCAGCACCACCACGGTATCGGCAGCAATAATAACATCGCCGGGAGCGCACAGCTCCTGCACGGCGGCGGCTTTCTGCCTTGCAATGTGAACAGGAATATCTGCGATGGCTAATTCAGGAGGAAAAGTTTCTGCTGTTTCTATCACCTTCACCTGGAAAGGAATGCCGGCCTGTTCCAGTAGTTGCTTTCTGCGCGGCGACTGGGAAGCCAGGACAACGGGTGCACGGTTATACATCTCTATAAATAAAGTTTAAAAAAGATCATTGATAAAATACCGGTGAGCATGATCACTTTTACCAGTGAGCTTACCTTGTGATAATGTTCCGGCAGACTGGCCTTTTTCAGCGCCACATAAATATAAACGCAGGGCGCCTGTACAAACAGGAGCAGGTAGCCGATAGCCACATACCAGCCCAGTATCCATACCCTGATCTCCACCAGGAGAATAATAATGATCAGCGCCAGCAAAAGGGCGTTACAAAAGCGCTTGGCAGCCAGTACCCCCCACGCGATGGGCAGGGTGCGGCACCCGTCTTTACTGTCGCCCATCATATCTTCCAGGTCTTTCACAATTTCCCGGACCATGGAAATCAGGAAAGCAAATAATGCGTATACCCCGATGATCTGGATCAACTTCCTCCCGATTGGCGAAATGATGGCTTCAAAGCTATGATAGATCTGGCTTTCGTAAAACCCCACCACTACCACTGCCAGGGCGGTTAACAGGGAAATGATCACATTGCCGATCAGCACCTGTCTTTTAAAAGAAGTGGAATAAAACCAGAGCAACAGTGAACAGATCACTTGTGTAAAACCGAGATAGAACTGCCCTGTTTTCCAGGCCACTACAAACCCCAGCGATACGCCGGCCAGGTTAAACATAGTATGCCAGGCCATTGCCCAGCGCCGGCTGATGATCTTATCCAGCACCATCTTATCCGGCTTGTTGATGATGTCTATATTAATATCAAAGTAATCATTGATAATATAACCCGCAGCAGCTACCAGTACGGTAGACAGGCTCAGTAAAACAAACTGGGGTACCGGTAGCGACGGCTCTTCACCGGAGCTGCGCAACACCGGCTCCACTACACAATATTGCAGTAAAAACTGGGTGAGGGCAATATATACCAGGTTCGGGTACCTGATCAGCTTAAAAAATGCAGCCCAGAGCTTCATAGTTTTATCTTTTATTATTTCGATGCGATTCCTTCATCCATTAACCAATGTCCGTTCAGTTTCAATACTTTTTCCATTACTTCTCTTACGCAACCATGGCCCCCGGGCAGAGGGGACACGTACCTCGAAATACTTTTTATTTCGGCTGCTGCATCTGCGGGGCAGGTGGGTAAAGCTACCAGTTGCATAGGCAGATAATCCGGGATATCATCTCCCATATATAATATCTCATCCCAGCGAAGATCATTTTCAAAAACATAATCCTGCAGTTTCTCCTGCTTATCGTGTACCCCGGTAAAGATATCTTTTATACCCAGTCCCTGTAACCTGCTTACCACGCTCTCCGATTTTCCCCCGGAGATGATCACCACGCGATAACCCTTTTTCACGGCGAGTTGCAGCGCATAGCCATCCTTTATGTTCATTCTGCGCGACATTTCGCCGCCCGGCAGTAATTGCAGGGTACCATCCGTAAGCACGCCATCCACATCCAATACAAAGGTGGTAATAGATTTAAATAAAGCCAATACGTTCATGGGGCCAAAAATAGCCAATTACGCATTAACAATCGACTATTCCCTATTTATTATGGAACTGGTAAATGGCGTCGGACATCACCTGGTAAACCAGCTGCAGGTAGGGATCGCCGGCCAGCAAGTTGCGGTGCAGGCTCATAGTGGCATCATCCTGCCGCAATGCCGGGCCTGTTTGTACCTGCTCCGGTGCAAATTTTTCCAGGCGGTCGAAGGTTTCCTTTATAATAGGTTGCAATAAATTAAAATCCAGCTGCTCCTTTTCACAATAAGCCTTTGCCTGTGCAAAAAGATGATTGGTAAAATTATTACACAGCACGGCGGTAAGGTGGTATTTTAGCCGCTGTTCGGAAGAAGTAACCGTAACGCTGCCGGAAATACTCTGGGCCAGCGATTGCAGCCGCCTGAGCACCTCGTCGTTGCTGGCTTCCAGCATCACTGGGATGGGCGGGTAGTTTTTCACCTCCCTGCGGATCGACTGTAAAGGATATACCACCCCGGTATTGGACGATATCCGGGAGATGGCAGCCAGGGGCACCGCCCCCGCCGTATGGGCTACCATACGCTTTCCCAGGCGCAGTTCGTCGTTCAGCTCCGGGATAGCCGCATCACTTACCGCGAGCAGGTACACGTCCGCGTCCATATTTATATCCTGCAAATCGTTCGTATAATCTGCATGGAGCATCTCTCCCAGCTCCCTGGCATGGTCTTCCTGCCGGCTCACCACCTGCTTTACCTGGTGACCATGAATTTTGAGGAGATGTCCGAAACAATGCGCAACATTGCCAGTGCCAACGATAACTACATCCATTATATTTAATTTTAAAATAACAAACCGCCGGTATCGATCTGATTCGTGGTTCCTAATATACGTGTTTTAGCGGGTACCCGTTTTTTTCATTACATTACAACGTATTTTAACGTTTAAAAGCGACCTTATTTTTTAATTTGAAGGTACTTTTATATTTTGCGGACTTCGTTGAAGTAATTATTTAATAGAATTTTGCGTATTTAGCAGCACATTAAAGAAGCATACATGGCAAAAAATTTAGTTATAGTTGAGTCCCCGGCGAAAGCCAAGACCATAGAAAAAATATTGGGCAAAGACTTCGAAGTCAAGTCATGCTTCGGTCACATACGTGACCTGGAGAAGGATGACATGGGGATAGACATTGAAAATAACTTCAAGCCTAAGTATGTGATCCCGGACGACAAGGAAAAGGTGGTGAAAGAGCTGAAGAAGCTGGCGAAGGATACCGATGAGGTATGGCTGGCAACGGATGAGGACCGTGAAGGGGAGGCCATTTCCTGGCATCTGTGTGAGGTGTTGAACCTGGACCCGAAAACGACTAAACGTATTGTTTTCCATGAAATTACCAAGCCAGCCATAGAAAATGCCGTACAGCATCCGCGCAAGCTGGATATGGACCGGGTAAATGCACAGCAGGCCCGCCGTATCCTCGACCGCATCGTGGGCTTTGAGATCTCCCCGGTACTGTGGCGTAAAATGAGTATGCGTAACTCCCTGTCGGCCGGCCGAGTGCAATCCGTAGCGGTACGACTGATCGTGGAAAGGGAAAGAGAGATCAACACTTTCAATTCCGTGAGCACCTTTAAAGTGGAAGCCTGGTTCACCGGTAAGGATATTAATGGTAAAAGCATTTCTTTCAAGGCAGACGGTCCGGGTAAATTCAAAACCGCGGAAGACGCGGAGAAATTCCTGCAGCAATGCGTGGGCGCCGCCTATACCGTAAAGGATATCCAGGTAAAACCCGGCAAGAAATCGCCGGCAGCGCCGTTCACCACTTCTACCCTGCAACAGGAAGCCAGCCGCAAACTGGGCTACAGCGTTTCCAAAACCATGTTGCTGGCCCAGAAGCTGTATGAAAGCGGTAATATCACCTACATGCGTACCGACTCTGTAAACCTGTCGGATACCGCGGTGGGTGAAATTGAAAAAGCTATTAAAACCAGTTTTGGTGACAAATACCACCAGCACCGGAAATTCAAAAATAAAAATGAGTCCGCACAGGAAGCGCACGAAGCCATCCGTCCTACCTACATGGAAAACACTACGGTAGACGACAGCGATACCCGCAAACTATACGAACTGATCTGGAAACGTACCATTGCCAGCCAGATGGCGGATGCGGAACTGGAAAAAACCATCGCCAAGATCGATATCTCTACCAACCATGAAGAGCTGAGCGCCAGCGGGGAAGTACTGAAATTCGACGGCTTCCTGAAAGTATACATGGAAAGCCACGACGATGAGGATGAAACAGAAGAACAGGAAGGTTCTTTACCGCCACTGGCCGTAAAACAATCCCTGGATCTGAAAGAAATGAAAGCCACCGAAAGGTTCTCCCGCCCGGCTCCCCGTTATACGGAAGCCAGCCTGGTAAAGAAACTGGAAGAACTGGGCATTGGCCGTCCATCTACTTATGCACCTACCATTACCACCATTCAGAAACGTAACTACGTGGAGAAAAGGGATAAGGAAGGAGTGAAAAGAGATTTCCGCATCCTGTTACTCAAGGAGGATAAGATCACCAAACAAACCGACGCAGAAAATACCGGTGCAGAAAAATCAAAATTATTCCCCACAGATCTGGGAATGATCGTTACCGACTTCCTGAACCAGTACTTCAATAACGTAATGGACTATGGCTTTACTGCCAAGATTGAAGAAGAATTTGATGAAATTGCCAGCGGTAAAAAGGTATGGAATAAGATGATCAGCGAATTTTATTCTCCTTTCCATAAAGATGTGGAAAACACCCTCGAAAATGCAGAGCGTGTAAAAGGCGAACGTCCGCTGGGCACTGATGCTGCTACGGGTAAGCCAATTGTAGCGCGTATGGGCCGTTATGGTCCTATGATCCAGATCGGCAGTGTGGAAGATGAAGAAAAACCGCGCTTCGCCAAGTTAAAGGCCACACAAAGCATTGAAACCATTACACTCGATGAGGCCATGGAATTATTTAAACTGCCGCGCACCATCGGCCAGTTTGAAGATTCCGATGTGGTGATCAACATCGGCCGTTTTGGTCCTTATGCCCAACACGATAAGAAATTCTATTCCCTGAAAAAGGAAATGGACCCGTATACCGTAGAACTGGATGAAATAGGACCATTGATTGCAGAGAAACGCGCTGCAAAGGATGAACGGACCATCAAAATATTTGAAAAGGAAAAAATTCAGATCCTGAAAGGACCATATGGCCCTTATATCAAGCAGGGATTGAAGAACTATAAGATACCGAAGGAAAAAATAGATAACGCCGCTGATCTTACTGTGGAAGAAGCCAAAGCGATCATTGAAGACGTTAAAGCCAATCCGCCTAAGAAAAAGGCGCCTCCGAGGAAAAAGAAAGCTGAATAACGGGTGGTAAGAATATGCTGAAAAATGAGGCAATGATAATAACTGCAGTGTAACTGGTATGCTTATTATTAAATTTGCCGGCAGGATCACATTATTTAATGATTACCACATGATCATAATAATGGTATGAACGAAAACAGAGAAATAAACGCTTTGTTCCACCTGTTGGATGACCCGGATCTGGAGGTATTTGATACGGTTGCCAGTAAAATATTACTGTACGGTAAAGATATCATTCCGAACCTGGAGAATTTGTGGGAGAATACAATTGACGAGGCTATTCAGGAAAGGATAGAGCTGCTGATCCACCGGGTTCATTACCAGGATTTGCAGGCAGCGTTGCGTGCATGGGGGCTTTCATCATCCCAGGACCTGATGCAGGGCGCCATACTGGCAGCCCGGTACCAGTTTCCCGATCTTATGGATGCACCGATCATTGCAGAAATAGACCGGATCAAACGGAATATATGGCTGGAACTGAATAATTACCTTACCCCGCTGGAACAGATCAATGTGCTGAACAGTATGATCTATAACTATTTTGGCCTTAAAGGAGAAGAAGTTTCCTACCAGCGCAAAAACCAGTTCTTCATTAACCAGGTGGTAGAATCCAAAAAGGGAAATCCTGTTACCAACGGGATCATCTATCAAAGCCTCTGCGCCATGCTGGATCTCCCGGTATATGCCGTGAACATTCCCCGGCAGTTTATCCTGGCTTATTTCGACAGCTACATTGATTTTTCCGTTCCCGTAGAACCCGGCGACCATCGCATTCTTTTCTTTATAGATCCCATCCAGGGCCAGATCTACACCCAGCAGGATGTGGATACCTACCTGAAAAGAGTGTCTGTGCCACCGGTCCCCTCCTACTTCAAACCGCAATCCAACAAACACATCATACAATTCCTGCTGGAAGAACTCTCCAAATGCTTCCGCGACGACAAAGACGCCTACAAAACAGATGAACTGATGAACCTGGCGAGTATACTCGAAGATTAACGCGGATTTTGTCTGACTCAGGATTAA
>NZ_DATMTE010000693.1:0-5191 GCF_035564935.1 Chitinophaga sp.
GTTAAGTCATACACACAATGGGTAGTTCCTGCTATGAAATGCATAATAAAGAGCCCGGTAATTTCTTCATATCGATATCATTTAATTATTATTAGCGGCTCCCTGCAGAAACATTTCCCTGGACCTTAAAAACATTCCCACCCAGAGAATAGCAAGAAATACGGCGGAAGCAGGAGGCTGACTGCCCGATATTTCCAGGCAAAAAGCCCCGCCCAGGTAACAGCTTGCCAGCAGGAACCCAAGCTTGTTTGTTTTGGGATACAACAGCAATGCAGCAATGATCAGTTCACCGGTACCCAGCAGTTTCATATAATCACCAAATCCGTATTTGGTTAAGAACCGGACCACTGACGGAGGTTCCGCGTTAGCCAGTTTCATTACTCCACCCATCATAAGCACCAGGATAGGAATTGCCATCAATACTGTAGAAAGGATGCGCTTTGCTTTGATCGTCATTGTAATTTTTTGAGCTGTTATTAATTGTGCAGTAAAAGTATCTACATTTGCTATCCAAATGATAGTACTATCCTGTTGGATAGTGCTATCCAACAGGATAGTATCGTGAAATCCAAAACGAAGAAGATGCTGACACGCGAAGGATGCCCTAAAAGTGTACTTGCTATAAAAGATGCGCTGGAAGCCCTGGAAGGCAGGTGGAAGTTGTTAATTATGCTTTCTTTGTCTACCGGGAATAAACGCTTTAAGCAAATATCAAAAGAAGTAGGTGGTATTACGGACAAAACATTGTCGAAGGAACTGAAAGTACTGGAAACAAATAAGCTGATCAAAAGGGAAGTGCATAATACCTTCCCGCCTACGGTAGAATATTCAATTACCAAACATGGCACCTCGCTGGACAAAGTGCTGGATGCACTGTATCATTGGGGACAGGCACACCGGAAAAAGGTGATTGGAAAATAAAATCATTTCATTGGAAGGAACATGACCTTTTCCCAGATACAGTCGTTTATAGCTGAAACAGCCGCCGATTCCCAGCTCTTCCGGGAGGAGGAATTTGAAAAGCGCATGGAGGCGATAGACAGGATCGATTTCCTGGTAATTGACCGCATTGATGAATTGCTGTTGGAGGAAGCGCAACAGGAGTTGCTGCTGCCGTTAAAGCAGCAGGCAGAAAGCATAAAGCAGGAGCTGGAGAACGTTGATACGCAAATGTTTCACCGGCTGCAGACGCGCATCAGGTCAGGAGAAATAACCGGAGAAAGGTTCAGGGAACTTATTCAGGAATATACCGGTTTTAACAGCGCAGGCAGCATACAAGAGGTGGCAACGGAGTATGATCATGTGGATGTTTTCGTAAATGGGTTATTCCCTTCTCAAACAATGCCCGGGCAAACGAAGGAGCTGGACCCGGAAATGGTGTACTATCAGAAAACACCTGCCAGGATTATTTTTGAATTGGCAGAAAAAGCCGCTTTCACAAAAGAGGATGTTTTCTATGATATAGGCTCGGGACTTGGACAGGTAGCCATGCTTGTACATTTGCTTACCGGTGCTACCGCCAGGGGGATTGAATTTGAACCGGCCTTTTGTGACTATGCCAATAACTGTGTGGCGCAACTTTATTTATCCAATATTGTATTCATCAACACAGATGCGCGGGCCGCGGATTATTCGGAAGGAACGGTGTTCTTTATGTTTACTCCCTTCAGGGGGAAAATCATGCAGCAGGTGTTGGAGATGCTGAAAAAAGAGTCGTTGCAACGGAAGATCAGGGTCATTACATATGGACCCTGCACCACCCATGTAGCGTTGCAGGACTGGCTGCATCTCATTACCCCGGCAAACAGTAACGTATATTCATTGGCTGTTTTCAGCAGCATCTGATCATTGGTAAATGAAGAAAAAAAACTATCTTACTACTGTTGTTTAACCTGTTTTATCATCATTGTTAAAGGAAACCACCAATGAAGCAGAAAATCTTTGTCATCATTTTCTTAGCAACCGGCCTTATCTCCTGTAAGTCCAAAAAGGCCATTGAATTGAGGAATGTTATTGTGAAGCAGGAACGGGTGGCATTCAATATCCTGGTAGGCAAAGGTGGAGCGGAAGAGGAAAAACTGAATTGTTTGATAAAGAAAGATTTTAAAGGCGCGCTGGTGGCTACGGATAAAATAGAACAGGAGTTCAACAACATTATTAAAACAATAGAAGCGTTACCAACAGAAGGCGTAAAACAGGGCGATGAGCTAAAAAAAGCCGCTGTTGATTATTACACAGGACTCAGGGACATGAAAAACAGGGAACGGGAAGAAATACGACAACAGGAGGCGGGCTATGATAAAGATCCGGAGAAAGCAAGTATAGCGGCAAACAAGCTGGTGGAGTTAAATAAGGAACAGCTGGTAATGTCCGGAAAGGTAAGGGAGAAAGATGAAAAGCTTTATCATACACTGCAGCAATTTGAAGAAGCCAATAACCTGAGGTGATTAAATATTTATAATGAAGATAGTAGCGCATGGAAATGGCATCGCGGAAATCATTTCAGATGAAATATTGATGCCTGATCCGGGGGAAGCATTACAGCTGATAATGGACCTTTATTACCAGGATTACAACAAAATAATTATCCGGGAGAAGAATGTTACCCCGGCTTTTTTTGATCTGAAAACAGGGGTGGCAGGGGAGATCCTGCAAAAGTTCTCCAACTATAAAGCACGGCTGGTGATCATTGGCCACTTTACCAGGTATCCGGGCAAAAGTATCCGCGACTTTATTTACGAAAGCAACAAAGGCCGGCAGGTTAATTTCCTGGAATCGCTGGACCTGGCCGTGGAGCGGTTATCCAAATAATTGCACCCTGTTAGTAGGCATGTCCCTTTACTGCAATTTTACTTAACAATTGCGGGTTGGTCATTGTACTGTAATCGTATTGATAAATACCGTCCCTGGCGCTTACCAGCAGGCGATGCTGGTTTTCAAAAGGTATCACATCGTAAGTATCCAATCCGTCCACCAGTTTGGTAGTGATGATATTCGTAACATCTGATGCGTTCATAAAACGCAGCCCGAATGTTCCTTCGCAAATGAAGAGCTTCCCGTTATCGATCCCCAACCCATGTGGATTTTTCATTTCGGTAGTACTTAGTTTTATGGGGTTGTCTACATTGCTGATATCAAATACCTGCAGTTGATTGAGGTTACCTGCGCAGGCCGCGCCACTCCTCACGGTTACATATGCTTTACTGCCTTCCACCACAACCGGGTCGCATGCCCGGAAATGGGTAACCACAGAGCGTTGGGCAGGGGCAGCGGGATTAGCGATATCATAGATGTACATGGCATTCCTGCTACCGATAAAAAGGTAATCACCATAAGGGAAAATGGTTTCAATACCGCTGTTAATATTCTGTGTGCCTTTTAATAAAGGGGATGCAGCATTGCTGAGGTTAAATGCTTTTAACTGGAAATGGTTAACAGTATAAAGATAATCCCCGGCGATGGTAAAACGGGCCATTGACCCGCCTTTACCGTTTTGCTGGGTTTTATTATTGTAAGAAGCAGCAGCTTCAGAACTGGCAAACAACAGCATATTGTCGTTGGTGGAGCAGTCGCAATAGGAGGTATCCCGTGAGGTAAACCCGATCACGATACTGTCGGGATACATTTTCCATCCCATTAGCAGGCCATCGGCGCTTATGGGGTAAGCGGTGGCATCCGGCAGCCGGTTTACAAATGTGATATTACGGGGATCGCTGATGTCGAATACCATGAGATCGTTGTAGCTGTCCGCATACAGGTAGTTGCCTTTTATAGCGATTTCCATGTTTCCCATTACATTCAGGAAGGAAATTTTTTGGGGAGATGCCGGCGTGCTGTTATCGATCACATGGATACCCAGGTAGGGCTCACTTACAAAAATATACTGGTCTTTTACATAGATCTTTCCTGTTGTTCCGATTTCCTTTGGTTCCTCCGATTTAACAGAGGCCCAGTAGTCTTCTAACGACAGCAGTACGGGCGTATATATTTTCTGCTGAACTATTTTGGTGCATTTATCCTTTGCACATCCGCCGAGAACCAGTATAACGGCGATCATAGCCGGGAATTTGATATAGGTAGAAATATGCATGGGGGTAGGTTTGATCGTTTAACGCGAATACGGGAATAAAAGTTACAGACCAAATATTTATCTTTATAGCTTTCTTCAACAAACATGGACATGAACATGAATAGAAAAAGTATTATCGCGGGGCTGGTATGCTGCATGGGACTGGGGTTGGTAACTTCCTCCGGTGTTATGGCGCAGGTATCGGCTATTAAGAATGAAAGCGTTAAAGGCGGGGCCCTGATAGGCGCCTGGGATATCAAAGTCAGCGAAAATGGCGTAGATAAACCTTCCTGGCTGGAAGTGGAGCTTTCGGGGTTTAGTACCCTGGTAGGTCGCTTTGTGAGCACCGGTGGCAGTGCCAGGCCTATCTCCAAAGTAAACTTCGACAACGGCAAGTTCAGCTTCTCCATACCACCACAGTGGGAAAAGGAAGACCGCGACCTGAAACTGGAAGGTAATGTAACAGACGCCGGCATAAGCGGTACTATCCATACCAGCGACGGGCATTCCTATTCTTTTACCGGGGTAAGAGCGCCTGATCTCAAAAGAACGGCCGCTCCTGTATGGGGAAAACCCATAAAACTGTTTAACGGGAAAGACCTGAGCGGCTGGAAAGCACTGGGCGAAAATCAATGGATCGTTAAAGACGGTATCCTTACCAGCCCGCATTCCGGCGCCAACCTGATCTCAGAAAAAACGTTCAACGACTTTAAGCTGCACGTGGAATTTCGCTACCAGGCAGGCAGCAACAGCGGCGTTTACCTGAGAGGCCGTTATGAAACACAGATTATTGATAATCCTAAAACAGATGCGCCTTCCAGCCACCTGTTCGGAGGTGTATACGGTTTCCTGGTACCTAACGACATGGTAACACTGGGCCCCGGCCAGTGGCAAACATATGATATCACACTGGTAGGCCGCCTGGTAACCATAGTGGCCAACGGCAAAACCATCATCTGCAACGCCGCCATCCCCGGTATCACCGGCGGTGCGCTTGACAGCAATGAAGGCGAACCAGGTCCTATTTACTTCCAGGGCGATCACGGTCCGATAGAACTCAGGAACATAGTGATCACTCCGGCTAAATAACGCGGATTTTGTCTGACTCAGGATTAAACTGAT
>NZ_DATMTE010000694.1:0-17003 GCF_035564935.1 Chitinophaga sp.
CGGCTTTATATTGAAGAAGATATAGAATTAAGAGAATTAAAGGGGAAAAAATATAGATTAAAAGAGGATGTTAAGGCAGGATGCGTCGGTTAAAATTTATAAACTATGAACTGGACAGGAGAACTATATGGTTTTTATACAGAAAAGCCAATACAGGAAGTATTTGAAATATTAAAAAATAAGGCATCGGAAATGCCTTATAAATTTGATTATAATAAAACCGATACAGAGGAAACTTTATTGTTTTATAAAGATCAGGAGATGCTGGAATATCACCTGGAAAACGGCTATAACACAGACCTGAATGGAGAGGGGTGTTTTTCTGTGGAAGCGAAAACCGTTAAACTGGACGGCATAGCTACCTTGTTTGAGTTTGAAGGACTTTCCGATTTCGAGCCCTATGATATTAACCTGGTGTTTAGCAGGATCAGTTATTACGTATTGGTAGTACCTGATTTTATTGAAGAATCTCAATTTTCAAAGAAGATACATACAATGTTTCGCCAGGTATTAAGTGGGGTAAAACCCGGGTAGCACAGGAAGATGAGTACTAAAAGACCATATCCCGCAAGGGAATAAAGTAATCATATCATGGCAATAGAAAATAAGGGCTTCGGGGAGTTATTTGCCGAAAAGAAAAACTCACTGGACCATATCCAGAAAGGAATGGCCAGCATACTACCCGCTTTCCCGGGAATGCCCGCTGCAAAATATTTTGACCTCGGTATAGGTATAGATTTTCATGATTCCGTATTTCCACCTTCACCCTTATTGCCGGTACCTCATATCGGTATGGTGTTCGATATTATAGGCGCTATTATGGCTGCTATTGCCAGCGTGGTACCGCCACCTCCTCCGCCACCACCCGTGGAAGAAGGAAAAGAACCCGAGCCGCAACCTTTCTCGCTTGCAGCTACTGCACAAATGCTGGTGCATGCATTGAGTCCTTCCGTAAAAGTACATAACCAGTGGATCGCCAACGCAGGTACACCCATTCTGCATTTGCCCGCCATTATAGCACACCTGCCATTTCCCATCGTAAAGCCGAAAGCCGCCTCCGAAATGTGGATGGGAAGTTCCACCGTACTGGCGGATGGCGGCCCTTTTTCTACCCAGTTCCACCCGGCATTGTCGTGTAACCTTGTTGGACTGCCTTCCCCGCCAAGGCTCAATAAAAAAAGCTCGGCCTTCGCGCTGATGGCGCCTACTTCTGTATTACTGATCATGACATCTTCCGGAAAACCGGTACTGGTAGGCGGTCCTCCAACTATCGACCTGTTCCAGCTTATGTTTAAACTGGGACTGAAAGGATTGTCGAAAGCCGCAGGCGCTGCTTTACAGAAAGTGGTCAATAAAATAGAAAGCCGCTTTCCCAGGCTGGCAGCGGTATTACAGGATTTTAAGTGTAAAAGGTTCGGAGAACCCGTGGATGCGGTAAGCGGAAGCGTGGTCTCCTCTAATATAGATTTTGAATTGCCCGGACCCATACCACTGGTATGGGAGCGCACCTATTACAGCAATGCAGAAATTGCGGGGCCGTTGGGCTACAACTGGCATCACAGCTACAACCTCAGCCTGTATGATCTGCATAACGGGTACTTCAGTATCCGCCTGGCAGATGGCCGCGAAACAGTAATGCCGGCACTACCGGCAGGCGGCAGTTACTATAACAGGATAGAACAATTATGGTGGCGCCGCGATGGCAACGGGTATTACCTGGAAAATAAAGAACAGCTCCGGTATTACTTCCACACACGACCTGCGCCCGATGGCAGTTGTATGTTATCTGAAATCCGCACCGCTGCAGGATTCCGCATCCAGTTCCGGTATAACGGGCAAGGTCATCTGCAACAGATCATCGACAGCGGCAACCGGTTATTGCAGGTAACCACCGATGACCACGGCCGTATTGAAGACATTCGCACCCATAAAGGAGCAGCCGTGATTCACCTGGTGCGTTACTCCTACGATGAAGCAGGTAACCTGGCCACTACCACCAATGCCCGCGATGTAAGCAAATACTTTTTTTACAAAGGACATTTACTGGTACGGTTAACCAACCAAACCGGGATGAATTTTTACTGGGAATATGATGGCAGCGGGGAAAATGCCCGTTGTACGCATACCTGGGGAGATGAAGGCGTACTGGAGTATCATGCAAAGTATGAGAAAGGGAGGACGGTCGTTACTAACGGTCTTGGGCATACGACAGTGTATTGTTACCATGAAAACCGTCTGATCTATAAAATCATTGATGGTAACGGAGGCACTACCTTACAGCATTACAATATTTATGAGGAACTGGAAGTAGTGATAGATCCTGCCGGCAATACTGAAAAGTATGAGTATGATGCTTTCGGAAATAAGGTGAGAGAAACCAACGCCAACGGGGAATCTACCTTGTTTTATTTTGATGAAGAGCAACGGTTAACAGGGCTTAAAACACCCGGTGGCCGGCGAATGGAATGGAGCTACAATGAAGAAGGGTTGCTGGTGAAGAAAAAGAACATAGAAGGAGTGGTAACAAGATACCGGTACAGAGGCCCGCATCTTACCCATGTAACCTTTAAAAACGGGCGCACTTTTGAGCTGGAATATGATGAACAGCATAACCTCAGCGTAATTACTTCTCCGGAAAATGCACAGCGACACTGGAAGTATGATGAATTGGGACAACTGGTAAAAGAAACCACTGAAACAGGCTACTGGTATGCATATGAGTACGATGCTGCCGGTAATATTATCCATATGGAAGAAGCAGATGGCAGTACTCATCAGTTCAGTTACGACGCTGCTGATAACCTGGTGAAAGCGGAGGATGGCCAGCGGGAGGTAAGGTTTACTTATGGACCACTGGGGGTGTTAACAGGAAGGAGTCAGCATGGGGTGAATGTGCGGTTTAATTATGACAGTGAGCTACAGTTACGCAGCATAGCCAACGAAGGAGGAGAGCTGTACCGGCAGGAGCCCGATGCAAATGGAAACATCATCAATGAATGGGGTTTCGACGGCGTACATTACCACTACGAGCGGGATGCTGCGGGCCGCCTGAAAAAAATATTCCGGCCGGATAATCGGTGGACCATCTGTGAATATGATGGTACGGGTTTACTGGTTCGGGAAGAATACAATGATGGCAGCGTAACCGCATATGGATACAATAAAGACGGGTTGCTAACGGGTGCTTTCAATGAAGACGGCGCAGTTACCATTCAGCGTGACGGCTATGGCCGTACTGTTAGTGAGGTACAAGGCGCTTACGCAGTAACCCGTGAATATAATGAATGGGGAGAACCGGTTTTCCTGGGAAGCACATTGGGTGCTGCTATTCAGCTGGAACACGATGCTGCAGGTTATGTGGAAAGGATGCAGGCTGCCAGCGGACCGGCGGACTCCTGGCAGGCGCAGTGGAAACATAATGAAAGCGGACTGGAAGTATTGCGGATGTTATCCGGTGGCGTAACCGTGCAAACGCAACGCGACAAGCAGGGAAAGGTGGTGAGACAATCTATCGGGGTACATAAGGCAGAACAAAGCCGTATCCGTTATGAATGGGGAAGAAATACAAAGTTGCGCCGGATGGTGAATGAACTGAATGGTTCGCAGGCGCAGTTTTCCTACGATCAATTCGACAACCTGGTAAGTGCTACCTATAACCAAACAAACGGTAGTGCTGTAAGCACTGTTTACCGGGTACCCGACAAGCTGGGGCATCTTTTCAGAACACCTGCACGGACAGATCGCGTGTATGGAAAAGGCGGCCGCCTGCTGGAATGTCCGGACTATTTCTATTACTACGATGGAGAAGGAAATCTTATCTGTAAAGAATTTCGTCATAATCACCAGGTAGCAGAAGATAAGCAGGCATGGGCCAAAGCAAATAAAATAGTATTAAAGGGAAGCCATACAGGATGGGTGTATGAATGGAAAGCAAACGGATGGCTGTGGAAAGTGCGCACACCTGCAGGAGGAGAAATTGTATTCAGCTATGATCCGCTGGGCAGACGTATTGCGAAGGTGAACAAACGGAAACAGGAGGTAACGCGTTGGCTATGGGATGGTAATGTGCCATTGCATGAATGGCGTTATACAGGCGATTACCCACCGCACCTCGAAGCAGTGGCCGATGGCGCGTTGCACATAGAACAGGAGCCGGTAGACAACCTCGTGACCTGGGTGTTTGAAGATGATTCTTTTACACCCTGTGCAAAACTTACTGCAGCCGGGGCTTATAGTATTGTAACAGATCACCTGGGTACGCCTACACACGCATTTGATACATCAGGAAATAAAGTGTGGGAACGGGAACTCGATTGCGATGGAAAAGTGATCCGCCTGCATGGTGATAAAACATTTTGTAATTATCTTTATCAGGGACAATATGAAGATCCTGAAACAGGATTGGCGTATAACCGTTTCAGATACTACTCCCCCGGCGAAGGGATGTACATAAGCCAGGACCCGATTGGATTAGCGGGAGGCAATGCTACCATGTACGCCTACATACGGGATTCCAATCAATCAGTTGATCCATACGGGTTGATGGAATTATACGCATTGTTAGCCAAGAAAGACGGATGGTACCCGGTGATGCAGTATGGTAAAAAAAGCCCTATTGGAGAAATGTATCTGAAGAAAGGAGACCTGTGGAAAATAGGAGAAACCATCAACCCAAAAAGGAGATACAGCCAAAAATGGCTGGACAAAATGGATCTGGATAAAGTGAGGATTGCCACAGGAAATAAAAAAGCAATGCAGGTTATAGAACGCCAGAAATTGAAAGGATACGAGGCATGGAAAGGACACCTGCCTCCTGGTAATAAAGCACATCACTAAAAAGTTTTAAACTATATATGAGAATATCACTAAACGTTGATACCTATTTAGATTCGATTTTGAGTTTAAGAGACGAATTGGATATAGTAGGTGAAAAGATAACAGAAAAGTATAGCAGCGTAGAAACGCCTGATGTGATGGGCATCGCCATCAGGTGCCTGCCGGATGAACTGGAACGAAAAACTTTTAAGCGCTACGACAAAAAGGATCGCTACTTAACAATTGATATCACAGTTAGCTATGATAAGTATAAAGGTTTGCAGAAGATTGAACAAAGGCACGACCTGGGGCATACGATATATGACAACATCGCTGATGCTATTTCAAAGTATAAATTCGTGGAATTAACCGGGAGTGATTTTTTGAAAGACTTTAAAGCCTGGTGTAATGAAATCGGTTGGCTGCAGGACGAGATTGACTGGAGCCTGGACCCTGATGCATAATTCCATATAGCAAGCCCGCCTAAGTAAAAAACGGATTCCAAACAAACAAAGGCTCCCTGCAAACCACCATGTGGGTGGGGCTCGTTGCTTAAAAGGCAGGCATCTCTGATACACTATGAAAAAAATTGAATCTTTTGTCGCAAAAAAAGAACAGGAAATAGCGGCTGCTTATAAAAGTGTTACTGCTCACGCGGAGTATATCGCTTTCCTGGAAGCAGCCGTTAAAGATTATTATGAAACGGGTATGGAGAAATTCTATTCCACGTTCGAAGAATTTGGTCAGACGTTTACCAGCGAATACGATGCAGCAGGCATATTAACAGGAATGGCCGCCTGCAGCTACTGGCAGGCTGCTGTTGGTTTTGCTGCCAACCCGGATCAGCAGGGATATAACCGGTTATTGAACGCATTGCATTATAATATCCAGGCGCTGTTAAAATGTGAGGAACAAGGGAAAATAGAAGAGAGCATTTTTTCTACAGATATTGCCTTGTACATCATCCTGGCAACTATTTATTTTCCAAAGGATGTAGCGCCCCTGCTGCAGTATTTTTCTTTTTATGTAAAAACGAAGAAAGAGCTCATGGATGCCCCTCTTTATGCGGATCTTCTTGGAAAAGCAGATGTAATTCCGCTGATGATGTTTGTAACTGCATCATCCGGAGTGCAACTTCCGGATGATCATATCAAACAGTATGTACATGCGGATATTGCACCGGCTTACCGCAAGGCCATGGATCAGCTGTACAGTGAAGATCCCGTTGTTGTTACCGCATGGATCAATGAAATGGCCAATGACCATATCGCCAAAAGTAAGGACAACTGGACCTTAGCATTTAACCATCTTACCTGGCAGTATTTTCCTGTTGAAATAATTGCATTACTGGTGATGAGAGCCCGCAAAGGGCTCAGCAATGATTTTATTGATAACCCGCTGCTGCACCATTTTAAGCCTTTCATGGTACCATAAAGGCGTTTGGTGATGCCCGCATCCGGTCAATCACCAAACGCGCCTCCGGTTAGAACCGGGAACTCACCACAAGATCTTTGCTGCCTGGTGTATATTTATAGAACCCTTCGCCGCTTTTAACACCCAGGTAACCCGCTGTTACCATGTTTACCAGCAAGGGACAGGGAGCATATTTCGGATTGCCAAAACCATCGTGCAGTACCTGCAGTATGGAAAGGCAAACATCCAGCCCTATAAAATCCGCCAGCTGTAAGGGTCCCATGGGATGCGCCATTCCCAGTTTCATTACGGTATCAATTTCAGCTACACCAGCTACTCCTTCAAAGAGGGAACAGATGGCTTCATTGATCATGGGCATCAGTATACGGTTGGCAATAAAGCCGGGATAATCGTTTACTACGCAGGGAACTTTTTCCAGTTTTTCGGAAAGCGATACAATGGCGCCGGTTACTTCTTTATCAGTAGCATAGCCGTTGATGATCTCCACCAGTTTCATTACCGGTACCGGGTTCATGAAGTGCATGCCTATTACTTTTTCCGGGCGTTTGGTAACGGCGGCAATTTTTGTAATAGAGATAGAAGAAGTGTTGGTGGCGAGTATGGCGTTTGCAGGTGCGTGCAGATCGACGTCCTGGAATATTTTCAGTTTCAGCGCCACATTTTCTGTGGCAGCTTCCACTACCAGTGATACATCTTTAACGCCTGCTGCCAGGTCGGTTTGCAGGGAGATGTTACTAAGCGTAGCTGTTTTTACGGCTTCAGTAATGGCGCCTTTTGTCACCTGCCGGTCCAGGTTCTTAGTGATGGTTTGCAGCGCCTTATCCAGTGCCGGGGCTGAAACGTCTGTCAGGTTTACGGCGTAGCCGTGTTGGGCAAATACATGCGCAATACCATTTCCCATAGTACCAGCGCCAATAACCGCAATTTTTTGCATGGTGTAGTGATTTGTCGGAATTGAATAAGGCGCTAATTTAAGGTATTACGCGTTACCGTCAGTAACTGCCGTAACTGTCGTCTTTCCGTTTAAAGTCGCCTTGCTTCCAGGCCTGGATAAACTGGGCCCATGCCAGCGGGTTGAAGATATTCTGCGGAGGCGGTTGACCCGCATAGTACAGGTTTTGCGCCTGTTTCTTGAGATATTGGTTAGTGCCCTCCCTGCCATCAATGGGCATGTAACGGGCCATGGCGCGAAGCCTGGCGTTACTGGTATTTTTCCGTGCCACCTCGTAGGCGTCATCGGGAATGTCCATATTGGCGAAGGCGCGTTCAAATTCTTCCCTGGAAAGATAAGGTTTGATAATAGTTACCGGCAGATAGGTGGTATCCTCCACCAGCAGCTGTATCAGGGAAAAACTATTCCCCTTGATATCCGGGGGAATGCGGTAATTTTTATGTTTGAAGCCTACCGCACTGAAGGAGAGCGTATCGCCCTTGAATACAACAATAGAGAATATACCGGACCTGTTGGAGATAGTTCCCCTGTTCTGCCCCTTTACCAGGATGCTCACAGCAGGAATGGCCCGCAAACTGTCTGCAGTCATGGTAATACCTGAAATCTGTATAACGCTGTCTCTGAATTCCGCGATCTGAGCTTTCAAAAGGAAAGGAGATAAAACGAAAATAATAATGAGTGACAGTATGTAGGATCTTTTCTTATGCATGCCGGCCCTAAGATATAAAAATTTGTTTACGTGTTTCCATGCAGTTGATCGCCTGCCCAGAGAAATTGTAAATTAAATCCCAATTGGGTTAACTTTGTTCCCTGGATTCAAAATTAACAACAATTTATGATCACGAAAGAGCAGGTTTTAAAGGCCCTGAGCAACGTAGAAGAGCCGGATCTGGGGAAGGATCTCGTTACGCTGAACATGGTGAAAGATATAGAGATCGACGGCAATAAAGTGAAATTTACAGTCGTTCTCACCACACCGGCCTGTCCGTTAAAGGACCTGATCCGCAATGCCTGTGTGAATGCTATTCACATGCTGGTAAGCAAGGAGGCGGAGGTGGAAGTTGTCTTGACAGCCAACGTCAATTCTAAAAGGGCAAACGGGCAGGGTGTACTGTCTAATGTAAAAAATATCATTGTGGTGGCTTCCGGTAAAGGTGGCGTAGGTAAATCCACTGTAGCCGCCAACCTGGCGCTGGCTTTGGGTCGTGATGGCGCCAGGGTGGGACTGATGGACGCAGATATTTACGGACCTTCCGTTCCCATCATGTTCGGGCTGCGGGGAGAAAGACCACTGATGGTAAATGTAGATGGCAAAGGCATGATCCAGCCGATTGAAAAGTTTGGCATCAAGGTAATGTCTATTGGTTTGCTGATAGATGAAAGGCAGGCGGTTGTTTGGCGCGGACCGATGGCCAGCAGCGCGCTGAAGCAGTTTATCACCGATGTATACTGGGATGAGCTGGATTACCTGGTAATTGATATGCCTCCCGGCACCGGCGATATTCACCTCACCCTGGTGCAGACAGTGCCTGTTACCGGCGCCGTGATTGTTACCACTCCACAGGATGTAGCCCTGGCAGATGCCAAAAAAGGTATCGCCATGTTCATGGGACAGCAGATCAATGTGCCAATTCTCGGATTAGTGGAAAATATGGCCTATTTCACACCTGCTGAACTGCCGGAAAACAAATACTACATCTTCGGTAAAGAAGGTGGAAAACACCTGGCGGAAGAAATGGATATTCCTTTCCTCGGCCAGATCCCGCTGGTACAAAGCATCCGCGAAGGCGGCGATGCCGGTGTGCCCGCTATGGCCGGCGATGAAAAAATAACCCGCAAGGCCTTCCTGGATGTTGCAGGCGCGGCCGCCCGCAGCATCGCTATGCGCAACGCCAATATTGCTCCCACCAGGATAGTGGAAATTATTGTATAAAAGCACGAACACTGACGGATTACGGATAGAAATATCTGTAATCCGTTATTTGCTGATAATATCTTCACACCTATATTTCACCCCTCAACAGCGAAACCGGTTATTTCCGCGTAATGGCTCATTTTAGTGTACTGGCAACAGCAATTCTTTATAAGCGGCAGCGGAAATGGAAGTCCGCAGGCCAGGCGGTAAATACATGGAAACATTTTATTTTTTGTTGATGGTCATAATCCCAAAAAGGAATATCTTTATTTTATTCTTCCGCGTTAAATTATGTCAGCATTGTCGGTAAACCACAACTACCACAGTGAATAGAGAAAAGTTGTTTTTCAAATACAGGTAATCATAATATGTTTAAAGAAGCGTCATTGCTTAAGTTTTTCTTAACTTTGCGCCCCAAATTAACCGACTATGAATCGACAGGAATTGGTGAATCTGATTAAGGAAAAGCAGTCTTACCTGTGCGTAGGACTGGATACAGACGTACAAAAGATTCCAAAACACCTGCTTTCTCATGCAGATCCGGTGTTTGCCTTTAACAAGGCGATTATTGACGCTACCAAAGATCTTTGTGTGGCATATAAGATCAATACGGCCTTTTACGAAAGTATGGGCATGCGTGGCTGGGAAAGTTTACAACGCACTATTGAATATATCCCTGAAGGAATATTCACCATTGCTGATGCGAAACGCGGCGATATAGGCAATACTTCCACCCAGTACGCCAAAACATTTTTCGAAACCTACAAGTTCGATTCGGTTACGGTGGCCCCGTATATGGGTAAAGACAGCGTAACGCCTTTCCTGCAGTTCTCTGAGAAGTGGGCTATTCTGCTGGGATTAACTTCCAATGAAGGCAGCCAGGATTTCCAGATGCAGCAGATCGGAGATCAATTCCTCTTTGAAAAAGTGCTGAAAGCCGGCATGGAATGGGGTACCCCGGAGAACCTGATGTTTGTGGTGGGAGCTACCCAGTCGTCGCAACTGGGCTATATCCGCAAACTGGTACCGGATCATTTCTTCCTCGTGCCTGGTGTAGGGGCACAGGGCGGCAGCTTGCAGGAGATTTCACTGCAGGCCATGAATAAAGACTGCGGGCTGCTGGTAAATGCCAGCCGTGCTATCATTTATGCCGGCAACGGAGAGGACTTTGCCACAGATGCCCGTCGTATTGCCAAACAATACCAGGTGGAAATGGCCGGCTACCTGAACAAGATGGTGGCAGCCGTGTAGATAATTTTTTTACGCCGGTACCGTGCAACTGCGGTTTGCAGCAGGCGCCAGGTACCGGCATCTCCCTAACCTGTTACTTAAAAAGACAGTTCTTCACCGTCCACCAGGGCTTTACTTCGAAAGCCAGCCTGCCCGCCATCACAGCAGGATCTTTTCCTACCAGCGACGCCACTTCGAGGCTGTCATTACAATCCATAATAAAAATACCACGGAGCGTTTCATCATTTTCAAAAGGACCTGCTACCAGCAACTTGCCGGCTGCAGCCATTTTGCTGATATTGTCCATATGAGCCTGCTGGATTTTTGCAGCGAGGGCAGTATCCTGGTTCCGGACCGGTCCTTTTTTTAACAGTACCATCCAGTACCTTTTTACTTCAGGGGGTACACCTGATCTGACTTTTGGGGGTGGCACACGAAGTGCAACAGATTGTAATGGTGTGGGGTGAAACGATAACATCACAATGACTAAAAATCCCAATAGCAAAAGCGCAGGTATAACTTTGCTTGCCATAGTAACTGAATTTGAAGGAAAGGTACAAACTTGTCGTGAAATAACGCGTTTGCTTCCCGGGAAATTTTAATGAAAAATGCCGCCGCAGCAATAGCTTAAATCTCCCCGTGGACGCGGTTCCTAACAGGTAATTTCTTATATTGGGTATTAAACCTGTAGTAATGCAACAAGATCTGTTTCAGTCACCCGATTATTTTGCCGTAGATGATTTACTGAAAGAAGAGCACCTTTTGATCCGCGACGCTGTTCGTCAATGGGTAAAGAAAGAAGTATCCCCCATTATTGAAGATTACTGTCAGCGCGCTGCTTTTCCATCGCATATTTTAGAGGGCCTCGGGGAACTGGGCTGCTTCGGTCCTACCATCCCGGTGGAATATGGCGGGGGCGGAATGGATCATATTGCTTACGGATTGATGATGCAGGAGCTGGAACGTGGCGATAGCGGCATTCGCTCTACTGCATCGGTGCAGGGATCGCTGGTAATGTTCCCCATATTTACTTTCGGGAGTGAAGCCCAAAAAAAGAAGTATCTGCCCAAACTGGCTACAGGACAGATGATGGGCTGCTTTGGCCTTACAGAACCGGACCATGGTTCCAATCCCGCCGGGATGCTCACCAACTTCCGCGAAGAAGGAGACTATGTAATATTAAATGGCGCTAAAATGTGGATCTCCAATGCGCCGTTTGCAGATATAGCTGTGGTATGGGCAAAAGATGAAAGTGGCGTTATCCGTGGTATTATCGTGGAAAGAGGCATGGAAGGCTTTACCACGCCGGAAACCAAAGGGAAGTGGAGTTTACGCGCCAGTGCTACCGGGGAACTGGTATTTGATAATGTGAAAGTGCCGAAGGAGAATATCCTGCCGGAAGCGCGTGGTTTAAAAGGGCCCTTAACCTGCCTTTCTTCCGCCCGTTACGGGATTGCGTGGGGAGTAATAGGCGCTGCGATGGATTGCTACGATACGGCACTCAGGTATGCCAAAGAACGTATTCAGTTCGACCGGCCCATTGGCGGATTTCAGCTTACGCAGAAGAAACTGGCGGAAATGATCACTGAAATCACCAAAGCGCAGTTGCTTAACTGGCGTCTCGGTGTTTTAAAAAATGAAGGGAAAGCAACAGCGGCGCAAATTTCGATGGCCAAGCGCAATTCCTGCGAGGTAGCCGCCAATATTGCCCGTAATGCGCGCACTATCCTGGGGGGAATGGGTATCACCGGCGAATTTCCGGTGATGCGGCATATGATGAACCTGGAAAGCGTAATGACCTATGAAGGAACACACGAAATACATTTGCTGATCACCGGTATGGATATTACCGGTTTAGACGCCTTTAAATAGTAGCCGGGCATGCCCGGCTCATTGCCAACAACTACATGAAACAGTTTTTTTTCCTGGCCGCCCTGCTGTGGTGTGCCAATACCCGGGCGCAGCAGGCGCCTGCACTGAAGCTTGTTACCTGCGAAGGGAAAGCACAGGGCACTTACTACATCGTAAAATATTTATCGGCCGATACAACGTCAATGGATAAACGTATCGATTCCCTGTTTGCGGTGATCGATCAGTCGTTGTCGCTGTATAAGCCCGGATCGGCCATCAACCGGTTCAATGAAACCGGTCACATCACCATGGATGCGCACATGAAAACGGTCATACAGCAAGCGCTGTTTACCAGCAAAGCCACCAACGGGTTATTTGACATTACCGTGAAACCGCTGGTATACCTGTGGGGATTTGGTGTTACCAAACCATCGTTTAAAGGGGTGCCGCCAACAGATAGTATCAAAGCCGCAATGTCGTATATTGGTTACCGTTATCTCCGTGTAAAAGGCGATCAGTTGTATGCTGCAAAGAAAGGGGTACAGATTGATTGCAATGGAATTGCCCAGGGATATACGGTAGATGTGATCGGGCAGTTTTTATCACAGCAGGGAATAAACAATTACCTGGTAGATGTAGGCGGTGAGCTATGTGCAAAGGGGCATAATCATCTGCACAAAACATGGAGCGTGGGAATAGAAAGGCCATCGCCCGGCGATACCTCGTATGAGCCGGTACAGGGGCTGGTACGGCTTCCGGATAAAGGGATTGCCACCAGCGGAAATTACCGCCGTTTTTTTGACCAGGGACGTACACGTTTTGCGCATACCATTCACCCGTTAACCGGGATAGCGTTGCATAATAATATTATCAGCGTTACTGTGATTGCGAAAGATTGTTTTACTGCAGATGCCTTTGATAATCCGCTTATTCTGATGGGAGTGGAGAAGGGGCTTGCTTACGTTGAACAACATCCGGAATACGGGCTGGAAGCAATTTATATTTATAAAGATAAAGATGGCGCCATTAGAGAAGCCTTCAGTAAAGGCTTTAAGGCTTACATGCAATTCTAAAAAAATGTCCCGTTCGCTGGTTCACGAACGGGACTCACTCTCACGCTTTCTTTCTTAGAATATGGACATAAATGGATTTAATTCAGTGAGAATTTCAATCCAATATTTCCCTGAACAGTATTGTAATTGGTAATGTCGCCGTATTTATAAGGCGCATAGTTATATCGCACACTGGCATTGAACATCAGTGGTGAAGCCTTTCCAAAAGGCACGTTGATGCCTATTTCCGGGCTCACCAGGAACTGCCAGCTGTTATCTTTCTCCACAAATTCACCCCAGTATTTTTCATAATTCATATTTGCAGTACCAACCCCTACGGTGGCATATGGAATGACTGCTGCAGATGGTTTGGTGAATGCATAGCTTACGGTTGCCTGGATAGGAATTACCTGCAGGGTACGCGACTGAACGGCAGAAACATCTCCCTGTTTATCGGGGTATACTGCGCGCGGAAGCCGCTGGTAAAAATCCTGGAACCCGGAGCGTAATCCTACGGACCACTGATCATTCAGCTGATATTGTAATCCTGCGCTCCAGCCACGGAAGCTGGTTTTGTCGGAATAATCCTTTAATGAACCGAGGGGTTGTGCAATGGAGTAATTCACATCTACGGATAATGGCGGACGAACCTGTGCAGATACAGCCTGTGCGGCAAAACATCCTGCAAAAATCAATATCCAGTTTCTTATCTTTTTCATTTTCCTGTCAGTTTAAAAGTTCTCAATCAACATTAATTAGCGGTTTTACTCAGGTAGGCAGACTGGGCAAAAGATGCCTGTACCATGGAATCGATGTTACCGGTGCTCCATACGCCTGAACCACGCCATAATGCATTCCAGACAGCTGTGTATTTGTTGTTCTTCGGATTTTTGAGGTCGAACAAGTCGATGGCTACCTGTTTTTCATTCACCTGGTACACAGTGTAGTAGGAAGGCCAGTACCAGCCGCCGCCTGGATATCCCCAGTAACCGGGATCCCAGTAGCCGCCACCGCCCCACCATCCGGGGTTCCAGGAGATGTTGGTGTAGGAGTTATCGATACGTGTGAGGTTCACTGCCAGGTCGGGTTTGGCAGCTTTGTTCACTAACGTGTAACCCCGTTGCTGCATGGCAGCAGTTACAGATGCAATTAATTTCTGGTCGTAGTCCGTCAGCGCTTTCTTAGCCGAATCACTTGATCTCGTTAATACTGCCACTGAGTCTACTATGCTAAAAGTGGAATATGAGGTGAAATTGGCGGTGCTGTCGTGGTTGGTGATGTAGATCCTTGACTCTTCATTGGTCATATCTTTCAGGGGATCTTTACGACAGCTACTGAATGAAACCATCGCTACCACTGCGGCAGCGGCACTGAATAAAAACAATGTTCTTTTCATGTCCTAGCGTATTAGTTTAAAAAAATAAATCTACGGGCTAACGATCATGGACCAGTCAGGTTGGTGTCTGACAATTCCGTTTCCGTGTACGTATCTTGAACGAATTAGATGGTTGATTGTTACAGAAAGTTTATCAGTGTAGTGTTAAGGAAATCCTAAAGTGGGAGAAGGGTTAACAGTAGCAATAATTAATGTAGTGAATTAAATTAATATAGATCTCTTTTCTAATGCTGTTTTTAACTGGCCGGGATCTTCAAACAATATACTGTCTATACCAAACTCACGTGCTGCTTTCACATTGCGTAAATTATCGTCAATGAACAACGACGTTGATGCATCAGCGTTATACCTGTCCAGCAGCAACCGGAAAAATGCAGGGGCTGGTTTGCGCATTTTTTCCCTGCCGGATACTACGATGCCGTCGAACCAATGGAGGGAATTGTACATCGCCCATGCAATGGGGAATGTTTCGTCTGACCAGTTGGTGAGTGCATATAATTTATATTGCCCGCTTTGCTTTAGCTGATGCAATATATTTTTGGTGCCTTCAATTTCCCCGCCCAGCATTTCATTCCACCTGCCGTAGTAGGCGCGGATATTTTCTTCATGGTGGGGGAAGGCGTTTACCAGCAGCTCAGTACCTTCCGCCAGTGTTCTGCCTTCATCCTGTGTTTCGTTCCAGTCGGACGTGCATACTTCGCGGAGAAAAGTTTCCATTTCTTCTTCAGAAGAAAAAATTTTGCGGTATAAATGACGGGGATTCCAGTCGATCAATACTGCTCCCAGGTCAAATATAATGGTGTTGATCTTTTTGTTTTGCATAGGTGGCTGTTTATTCAGGAAGTTCATCGGGGGCATCTTCCAGCAGTTGAAGATCTACCGAATCGCTTCCGGCAATACCTTCAATGGAGCCTTTGATATGCGCCGCATTGAGTAATACTTTTTCGAGTTGTTTTTCGCGTGCTTTCCAGAGTTTTTCCATGGCATCGCGTTCGCGCTGGATGGATAGTTTCATGGACATAAACCCTTCGCGGATGGCTTTCCACTGTTCTGCAAACTCGCCGCCGGTAAGGTATTCGTAGAGCATGTGCATTTTATCTCCTTTATTTTCCTGCGAGCGGAGCTTACCGGAAATTTTGATAATGCCATCTCTCAATACATAGGCCAGTGCTTTTACTTCTGCGAAAGTGCAGATCCAGATGCCATCTTTTTCACCGAAGCGTTCCATATCTTTTGGCATGGTTTGCGTAACAAGAATAGCTACATCTACGCCCTGGCTGCGCATATCCGCTTTCAGTTTTTCCACCCAGTCCCGGATAAATTCCTTGGTGCGTTTGCTTTCATAAATAATGCGCCCGCATTCCTGCCCGTATTGGTTGCGGATCAGTTGTATACAATCGGCGCCGCGGATGCCTTTGCCTACGGGGGTTACTTCATCGAACGGGAAATGGAGACGTAACATTTCTTCCAGCACCAGTTCCTGTGCTTCGCCCTGTAGTTGCATAGAGCCTTGTTCCGCCCTGCGTTTCATTTCCTCGGCCAGTTTGCGTTGGTCTTCCAGTTGCTTTTCCAGTTCACGGAGCCGCAGCTGGTGTTCCGTATCTCTCAGGGTGTTACGTTCGGATTCTTCTTTCCGTATCTGGTCTGCCAGTTCAGACCGGGCTTCCAGTAATCTTTTCTGCAGGTCAATTTCCAGTTCCTGTTCTTTGGTTTTCAGATCCTGTTCCTTACGGAGAAATTCCAGCTCCTGTTTACGGGCTTCCCGGAGTTTTTCTTCCTGTTCCTGGTTGGCTTCCTTTAAGGCCAACAGCTGGCTGCTGAGGTCGGCGGTAATGGATTTGCGCAGCTCCTGCTCCATGGTGTCCTGGAGCTGTTTTTTTTCAGCAAGTACCCGCCGGTTCACTTCTTCTTCCTGCTGTTGTTTAAGCGCCTCTATTTGCTGGCGTTCCTGCATCATTTTTGACCTTTCCGATTGCAGGGAGGTTTTTTCCGCCTGCAAAGAGTCCAGCCGCTTCCGCCACTCGGATTCCATTTTCCCGCGCATTTCCTTTTCTATATCCGCTGCAAAAGCATCCTCGATCACGAACTGGTGCCTGCAATTGGGACAGGTGATTGATGTTCCCATAGTATCTCAGTAAAAAAATTACGTAAAGATAGGGGTTTGGCAGCCGGAATAAAAAAAGGAAGGTAGTTGGCTCCTCCTTCCTCCTGCATGAATAATGGCTAAAACAAACAACAGTTATTCAGGTTTTTCAATAGATAGTATTTCCTGCCGGGTTAACACCAGCAAGGTGGGAAATGATTGTTAGGCGTAGGTTAAATGAAGGTTAGGGAATTGTTAAGGATGGTTTTGCGGGT
>NZ_DATMTE010000695.1:0-4911 GCF_035564935.1 Chitinophaga sp.
CTGGGTAAACCCGCCAGTTATAAGAAATTTGTGGATGAAATGGAAAGAGTAATCCCGGGAGTTAAAATAGCAGTTACCTAAGATCCTGAAAACATTTTATCTTTATTCAAGCATACGGAGCCGGAAAGCCTGGCTTTCCAACTAAAGTAGGTATGCTTGTCATGTATGCCGCTGCTGAGTACTTGCAATTTCTTTTTACTGAGAATACCACTATTGTCATATGAAGAAGTGTTACAACTGCATCGTAACACCTCCAATGACCAGGACGCGTTTGTGTCCGCCCTCCGGGAAATATATTCCCGCCCGTTATTACAGGAAGCTGTTTTCCTTGCCAGCCCGGAACTGTATACAGAAATGATGAAATGGCTGCCTGCAGGGGATAATTCCCTGAAACTACCGCTTGCCCTCTATCGTTATTTGTTGAGAATGAGTACCCGCTGCACACCTTTTGGCTTATTCGCAGGTTGCTGTACAGGGTATATCCACGCGGGTGCAACGCAGTTGCCGGCCCCGGCCTTACGGCAACAACAACCGGTAGCCCGGCTGGATATGGCATATTTATCCGAACTGATGGGGGAATTGACCCGGTTACCGGACATCGGTAGCCAATTGCTCTATTTCCCCAATAATAGTTTGTACCGTTCCGGTGATGGATACCGGTATTTTGAATACCAGCTGCGCGATAAAAGGCGGCATTACTTTCTCAGCGCTTTTTCACAGAATGATTATACGGCGGCGCTGCTGGCAGCCGCCCGCCATGGAACAAACCTCTCCGTGCTAACAGCGGTATTAACAAACATGGATATCCCGGATATAGAAGCCCGGGCTTTTATCGAAACCCTGATCCACAACCAGATACTGGTAGCGGAGTTATCGCCGCAAATTACCGGTGGCGACAACCTGGATAAGCTGATCTGCAGCCTGCAGGCCCAGAACCCCGTACCAGACTACGTTCGGGCGTTACAGCAGGTACAGCGGCTTTTACAGCAGTTCCCCGGCGGCGTAAGCAAATACCAGGAAGTAATTCATATACTGGCCTCGCAGTTTCCCGCTGTAAGTACTAAAGATCCCATACAGGTGGATCTTTTTTTCCGGCCGGGCCCCGTTCGCCTGGCTGAAACCGTTACCGGTACCCTGCTGCAACGGCTGGAACGTTTGCGGGTGTTCAGCAGTTCAGGCGCCGGCGGCGACCTGCAGCAGTTTAAGGACCGGTTCCTCCAACAGTACGACCAGCGGGAAATCCCCCTCATGATGGCGCTGGATAGTGAATCAGGCATTGGTTACGGTATAGCAGCGGGGGAATACGCCAGTTATACCCCCCTTATTGACGACCTCATAATGCCGGCAGGGAGGAAAAAAGATACCGTTAACTGGAACGACCAAACGAAGTTTGTACTAAAACATTTTCTCAGGTCCCGGGCATTGCAGGCAGCAGTCATTTCGCTGACGGATGCGGACCTGGATGAACTGGTAGCGGATACAAACAAACCGGAGTTACCCCCCTTTCTTTGCCTTATGGGCTCGCTGATGGCTGATGGAGCTGATGCCCTGGATAACGGCCACTTCAATTTTTTACTGAAAGCCTGTCATGGACCCAATGCCCTGGCCCTGATGGGACGGTTTGCCGCCGGCAACCCGGAACTCGAAAGCCTGTTGCGTGATTTTACACGGAAGGAACAGCTATTGGAGAAAAACAGGTTGCTGGCAGAAATTGTGCATTTGCCGGAAGGCCGTACGGGGAATGTATTACTACGGCCAGCCCTGTACGATTATGAAATACCCTTCCTGGGGAAAAGCAGTGTACCGGAAGATTTCCAGTTGCCGGTAAGCGATCTGATGGTAAGTGTGCGAAACAACAGGGTGGTACTGCGTTCGCAGCGATGGCAGAAAGAAGTGGTACCCCGGCTTACCAGCGCTCATAACTTTACCCGTGGGCTATCGGCCTATAAATTTCTGTGCGATCTGCAACAGCAGGAGGCCTTTTCCATACAATGGAACTGGGGAATTTTACAGGAAGAACCTTTTCTGCCCAGGGTAGTGTATCACCAGGTGATCCTGGAAAGGGCCAGGTGGTATGTAACCCGTGAAGCCTTTGAATCACTGCTGGCATCCCATCCGGCCGATGAGGCATTGCTGCTTTTAAAAGCACAACATCAGCTGCCCGCGCATGTGCAGCTATCTGAAGGAGACAACGACCTGTTGATAGATTTCGGCAGCGCTTTTGGCCGTATGTTGCTGGCCGATAAACTGAAGAAAGGAAATGTAATATTATACGAATGCCTGTTTAATGAAACCACCCGCCTGCCGGCAAATGAACAAGGCGCTTTCTGTAACGAAATTATTATACCGCTTTGTAATGACGCCTGGCAGCCGCCTGCCGGTTTAGCGGCAGTGCCATCTGCCCCAAATCTGCAACGCAGTTTTGCACCCGGCAGCGAATGGATGTATATCAAAATATACTGCGGCCCCAAATGGATGGATAAGCTGCTGCTGAAAATATTACAGCCATTGACCCTGGAACTGCTATCGTCCGGGATAACAGACCGTTGGTTCTTCACCAGGTACCAGGATCCGGATCATCATATACGGCTCCGCTTTCATCTTCCGCAATACGGTGAGCACAGCAGTATAGTGATGCAGCGGGCAGAAGAAATCTTACATCCTTATCTTAATAACGACATCGTACGGAAAATACAACTGGATACTTATGTACGTGAGCTGGAACGTTACAGCCCGGCTTTAATGGAACATAGCGAAGCTTTCTTTTTTCACGACAGTGAAGCGGTGCTGCAACTGCTGCAAACCATTGGTGGCGCGGAAAACCAGGAGCGCTGGCTGCTGGCATTAAAAGGGGCCGATGAGTTACTGAACGGTTTCGGCTATACGCCAATAATGAAAATGAAATTATTACAGCAGTTGCAGCAACAGTTCTTTGCAGAGCATCATGGAGATGCCGCACTGCTACTGCAGTTAAACAATAAATACCGTACACACAAGAAACTGATCAACGCTGCATTGCTGGATAACGCACACGATTATACGTTGCCGCATGGCGCACGGGAAGTATTTACGAAGCGCGCTGCGGCATGGAAGGATATTATACAGGACCTGCAAACTATACAGCCGAACGCAGTAACGGAATTACCGCCGCATTACCTGCATATGTTCCTGAACCGGATGTTTACGGCCAACGCGCGTTTGCATGAGCTGGTAATTTATCACTACCTGATGAAATTTTACGTATCCCTGGTTGCCAGGAGTTAGCGCCATTCATCCATAAATTACGGAATCCATAAAAACCTTATTATTTTTACAGGGTAAGTTTAAATATCCCCTCATCAATCATTGTAAATAAAAGATCATGAAAACAAGAATAGTTCTCCTGGGATGTTTGTCCGTGATGACCCTGTTATCTGTTCGCAGCCTGGGCAATAACGGGGACAGCAGTGCCATTCGCCGTACAGCGGCAGATCCTGGCAATGCAGGACTGAAACTGCCTGCCGGCTTTAAGGCCGCTGCAATAGCAGAAAACCTGGGCGCCGCCCGTCATATAGCGGTAACACCGCTGGGAGACGTCTATGTAAAAATCCAGACTTCAAAACCGGGAAAAGCCATTGCGGTTATACATGGAAAGGACATAAAAACCTTTGGTACTTACCGGGGAACGGGCATGGTGATTAAAGACAAATACCTGTATGCCTCCTCTGATGAGGAAGTGTATCGCTATGCACTGAATGATAAATTTGAAGTGATCAATCCCGATCAGCCGGAGAAGATCGTAACCGGGCTGATTAACCGTCACCAGCACGAATCCAAATCTTTAACGCTTGATAACGAAGGCAATATTTATGTGAACATCGGGGCTTATTCCAATTCCTGCCAGGTGCAGGACCGGGCCAAAGGGTCCAAAGGAATAGAAGGATGTCCTGTCCGGGATTCCGCTGCAGGGATCTGGCAGTTCCGGGCTGATAAACAAAACCAGACATATGGCGATGGTACCCGTTATGCTACCGGACTCCGTAACGTGGTGGGACTCGACTGGAACACGGCGGATAACCAGCTGTTTGTAATGCAGCACGGGAGAGATGGCCTGTTTGATATGTTTCCTGAATACTACAGCCTGCAACAGGGCAACGAATTGCCTGCAGAATGTATGTATGCCCTGAAGAAAGGAGACGATGCGGGCTGGCCTTATATTTATTACGATGGACAGCAGCATAAGAAAATACTGGCCCCTGAATATGGGGGCGACGGAAAGAAAACCGGCGGGGAAAATGCGATTGACCCTGTGGTGGCATTTCCTGCACACATGGCGCCTAACGGTTTATTATTTTATACCGGCAGCCAGTTTCCTGCAAAGTATAAGAACGGCGCCTTTATTGCCTTTCATGGTTCCTGGAACCGCCAGAAAGGACAAAAAGGTTATTTCGTAGCCTTTGTTCCGTTTAAAGACGGTAAACCATCCGGCGAATGGGAAATTTTTGCAGATGATTTTGCCGGTGTGCCGGATATCCAGTCGCCGGGCCAGGCAAAGCATCGCCCCTGCGGACTGGCACAGGGCCCTGATGGTTCCCTGTATGTAACAGACGATGTGAAAGGAACCGTTTATAAGATCACCTACAGTGGTAAATAATGATATTGTATGAAGAAGATCATTTTAACAGGTGTTGCACTCAGTGCAGCACTTTCTTTTTTATCTGCCCAGACAAAAAAGCCCAATGCCGGCGCAGCCATCGCCAGGGGGAAAAAGGTGTATGAACAGTATTGCCTTACCTGCCACCAGGTAGATGGCAGCGGCGTTCCGCATTTAAATCCCCCGTTGATCAAAACCTCTTTTGTACTTGGCGATAAACCCGCATTGGTACAGGTGATATTAAAAGGAAGGCAGTCGTCTGTTCCGATAGACGATGA
>NZ_DATMTE010000696.1:0-2854 GCF_035564935.1 Chitinophaga sp.
ATAATCCGCATTGCTGATGTAAAGCGGCACGCCTTTATTCAGCAGGTATTGCACTGCCTGCGGTTTATTGGCGCCTACTGCACAAAAAATAATAGGGATAATATCTTCTTTCTTATAATGCATATCCGCTCCTCCTTCTTCAATCAACAGTTCCGCGGCTTCAAAAAATATCTCCTGGTATTCCAGTAAATCGCATAGTAGTTGTGACCGCTCCTCCCATGTAAAGAACGAGAGGTTACAGCCGAGCAGGGTGATAATTTCATCTGGCTCCTGACTGCTTCTTAGTTTGCGTTTCAGGTCGTACAGCGAAATTTTTTGCATAGAGTTTTCATGGTGTGATAGCAGCTGGGAGAGAACCATTCCATAGGATGAAAACGCAATTGCAATGATAATAAAATATTGATAAAATATATCATTTGTTTTCCTGGTGTTTCCAAAGCTCCTGGAAAGCGGCGCTGTTGGCACGCAGGTAATGGAAGGAGCCTTCAGATACAATGCGGCCCTGGTCCAGTACATAGATATAATCGAACTGCGGCAGCAGGTGCAGCCTGTGCATGGCGGAGATGATGGCTTTATTGGAAAATGCCTGGAACATTTTTTCGTAGATCATGGCTTCGGTTTTAGGATCTACGCTGCTGGTGGGTTCATCAAGAAGGATCACCTGGCTGTTGCGTGCTGCGAGTATGCCGCGGGCCAGTGCGAGCCGTTGTTTTTGTCCGCCGGAAAGGTTCACGCCTTTTTCCCGGATATCGGATGCGAGCCCCTGCGGGAGCATTTCCACTACTTCTGAAAAATGGGCGCTGCTGCATACTGCCATGATTTCTTCCGGCTGGAAGGGGAGTCCAAGCGTAATATTGTATTCAATGGTATTTTCAAAGATCTCGGGTTCCTGGGGGAACAGGGTAACGCTTTCGTTGACGGTGGCTAACGGTACGGCTTCTTCATTTACCTGTATCGTTACGCCGGGTTCGGGCTCGTACAGACCGCGTAAAATGGCCAGCAGGGTACTTTTTCCACTGCCGCTTTCACCAATAAGAGCGATCTTTTTCCCTTTTTCGATCAGGAGGTGAAGGTCGTGCAGGCGTTGCGGACCGGCATTGTTATCGTAAGTGGCGGTGTGGGAAAAGTTCAGGGTACTGATACTGATCCGGTTCCAGTTAACCGGCAGTTCCGGCGCGGCATCTGCCCTGTGATGCTGCGTATAGGCTTCACTGATATTCCCGGCGGTATCTACTGCCGTATTGTACTGTACTACGTCAGTGTATTGCCAGGCTACGTCCTGGAACACGCTGGTGAACTGGTTTACATAGCCGAGAAGCGTTACCAGTCCTGCTACGTAAAATATTTCGCCGGGTACCCAATGCTGGAAAACGTAACCCACCGCTATTACGCAGTATATCAATGAGATCATCATTTCGGCCACAAACCATTTCCACTCGTTGATCACGGTATTTTTCCTGAAGGGCTTCAGGATGCGCTGTACCTTTGCCAGCAGGCCGTTTTCCATGCTTTTCTCCAGGCGGAGGGTGATGACCGTCATAATATTGGAAAGACTATCGAACAGCGTAGCCGATACCACATGCTCGCCTTCATTGATTTCATTGAGGGTACGGATAAAGGGGCGGTCGAACCGCAGCACGATCCATATACAAAGCACGCCCAGGGCAATGCCGATACTTCCGTACAGGGGAGAGAAATACAGCATGGCGATCATAGAAAACAACAGTTTACAGATGGCATGAAGGTACATGAAGCCCCGCTCGAAAAATTCCTTCAGGGCCTCATATGCTTTCCGTATACGGTTAATTACCGAGCCGCTATGGTTATCCTGGTGCCATTTCACCGGAAGGTGTAAAGCCTGGTGGTAGCGTTCCCGAAGGAAGTTCCGGCTCAGGTTAAAGGCGAGCTGCCGTTCCATAATACGGGCCGGGCCATGAAAGCACCATTCCAGGAATTTGAGCGCGAAATAAGCCCCGGCAAAGATCATGGTGTAACGGGGCAGGTTGGGGCTGTCGCGCTGTATGCTCCCTATGAACCAGCCGAACAGTACGGGGTTCAGGGAAAAAACAACATTGGCCATGAGGAACAGGAAATAGACAAGCAGGTATTTTTTACGCTCTTTCCGGGCATATTTCCAGGCTGTTTTCAGTAACGATATATATGGGTTGGGCATGTTTCCGGGTTTATCATCGGTCATTAAAAGTAATATTTTAACAGCAATTTGTGCTGTTCAGGTAGTGAACAAAACGCGGCACTGGCTGTTATGGTACGATATTGGCATTCCCTCTTACGTAAAACTTACCATATGAAAAGGTTTTTTATATTAAAAACAGCGATGCTCCTTTTACTGGGCGCTGTTATCTCTACCAGCCTTTTTGCGCAGGAAACCAAAGCGCAGCAAAAAGCGGATAAAGTGGCTAAGGTCAAATCACTGATAGACGGTCAGAATTATGTTTTTATAGCGCAGAATGCACTGCCCATGAGTGGTCGCATGCGTAACCTTACATCGGAATACAATGTAATTGTGGGAGCGGATTCCGTGATAAGTTACCTGCCTTATTTTGGCCGGGCCTATACTTCAGTGGATTACGGCGCTACAAAATCGCCGCTGGATTTCAAAACCAAATCCTTCGATTACAACATTACACCCGGTAAAAAGGATGGCTGGAATATCACCATTAAGCCCAAGGATCACAGATCGGTGCAGTCTCTTAATTTAAGCGTGTCCAGCGAGGGATATGCTTCCCTCCAGGTAACCAGCAGCGACCGGTCGCCTATCAGTTTTAACGGTTATATAACAGAGCGGAAATCCAAAAAGAAGTAATGCGCGGATTTTGTCTGACTCAGGATTAAA
>NZ_DATMTE010000697.1:0-2193 GCF_035564935.1 Chitinophaga sp.
TTAAACGCCTTCTCGCCAGTTGCCGTAATGGCGTAGGTAGTATTGGTTTTACGGCCAATAAAACCTTTATGCACTTTGAGATACCCGTTTTCTTCCAACGTATTGAGATGCGACGCCAGGTTACCATCCGTTACTTCCAGCATCTGTTTGAGATCGTTGAAATTAACTTCTTCGTTCACCATCAATACACTCATAACGCCCAGGCGTATACGGCTCTCGAAAATCTTATTTAAGTTACCTATCGGGTTCATGCGATTGATTAAACTGTCCCTTTCCATTCATATTTCCACCACATCAGCGCTCCGTAAATGATGTGCAGTAAACCGAAACCTATGGCCCAAAAATAAAGCCCCTCTCTCAAATAGAAAAGATTAATTGTCCCGAGAATAACTTCACAGATCCCCAGGTACTTCACATCCGGCAAAGTATACTTACTGGCATTGATAATTGCCAACCCGTAAAACACCAGGCAGGTAGGAGCTACCAGCGCCTCCAGGTGATTATATAACAAACCCGCTATAAATGCGCCGCCTGCCGCCAATGGAATGGCAGTGTTGATCAGCACTTTCCTTGATGTCAGGTCCCAGATAGGTAAATTATTTTTCCTTGCTTTCCGCCAGGTAAAAAATGTTCCCCCGATAAGTGCAGCCGCTAATACAGAAAACCCTAAAACAATTAAACGGAACTTCAGTGTCAGGAAATCTGAATGACTATGCACACCCGTAGCGTTCCATCTTAAATAATATTCATTCAGCCATTTATTGGCAATAAATGCCCCGATCAGGCCACAGGCGCCGGCGGAAATGCCGCTTAACCCGCTTAGCGAAATGAAACGGCTGCTTCGCTCCATCATCCGCTTAATGTCCGTTAATGCCTCCAGGTGTTGTTGGTCTGTCATACAAAAAAGTACTTTGCACTACAAAGCTAATAGAAAAATTTGATTCACAAAATATAATTTTTTGTTATAACTGCGTTACCTATAGGATACCGACTGTCCAGAATAGCGATAAATACTATAATATTGTTGTCAGATATGGTTGGCTGGAAAAGAATATTAGCAATAATCATCGGCGTAAGCGGTTGGGGTTCAGGTTTGATGGCGCAGCAGTACAAGGTTAGTGGAGTGGTCAGAGACGCGCACTCACAGGAAATCATTCCGTTTGCCACTCTTCAGTTTGTGCGTACCCAAACAGGTATGGTTAGCAATGCGGAAGGGAAATACCTGTTCGAACTAAATGTTATCCCATCAGATTCATTGCTGGTCAGGGTAATGGGATATAACATCCTTAAACTGCCGGTGAACAAGGAACAAAAAGAACAGGTCATTAACTTCGAGGTTACCCGCTCAGACGTTTCCCTGAAAACATACGAGGTAAAAGCCAATGTAAACTGGGCACTCATTCTTCTTAAACAGATCATTAAGCATAAACCGGAAAATAATTACAATCGCCTCGACAATTACAAATACGAGGTGTATAATAAGCTGGAGCTGGATATGAAGAATCTCAACAAAGAGAAACTCGGCAAAAACCGCTTCACCAAACCGTTTGCGTTTATTCTTGATAACATCGACAGTACGTCTGAAGACAAACCTTTTCTACCTATTTTCCTCACGGAATCATTATCGGATTATTACTTCCAGTCGAGCCCCCGCAAAACAAAAGAAATAATCAAAGCCGCCCGTACATCCGGTATAGATAATGAAAGCGTTACCAAATTCCTGGGAGGAATGTACCAGAATGTAAATATCTACGACAATTTCATCCCGGTATTTGATAAACAGTTTGTAAGTCCCATTCACCATAACGGCGCGTTCTATTACGATTACTCCATTGCTGATACGCAGTACATCAACAACCAGCGTTTCATCAAACTAAACTTCACGCCTAAACGTAAAGGGGAGAATACTTTTATTGGTGATATATGGGTACATGATACTACCTATGCAGTACAGAAAACCACCCTGTCCGTACCCCGGGATGCGAACATTAACTTTGTCCGCAAAATCAGCATGGTACAGGAATTTAAACAACTGCCCGATAGTTCCTGGTTCCTGTATAAAGATAAATTCATCGCCGATTTCTGGGCGCCAAGTCCCAAGCCCGGCAAAACATTTGATTTCATAGGTCGTAAAACCACGACTTACGATGATGTAATTACGAATGATACCGCTGCCACCAACATCTTCAGTAA
>NZ_DATMTE010000698.1:0-5288 GCF_035564935.1 Chitinophaga sp.
AGAGTGCTCACCAAAAATGTGAAGAATTTCCCGGTAGATATCGTACTGCTGGAACTGAAAAAAGGCGCCCACCGCTCACAAACCGTAAAAACAGACGCCTACGAGTATAAGTATATTATTAAAGGCACTGTCGAATACCTGATCGACAATGAAAAATATATCCTGGAAGAAGGCGATTCCCTCTTCTTCGACGGCCGGCTCGGACATAAACCCCGCAACATAGGCCAGGACAACGCACAGATCCTGGTGCTGTATTTCTTCCTCGACAGTGATAAATAAAGGTTACAAATACTTAACATTGAATTTAGTATAGCTTAACATTCCGGTCACATAGGATCTTAAACTTTGCATGTAAATAATTTACCCAAACCTACTTTTACATGCAATCAAATCTACTCCGGGCGCTCAAAAGGCAGCTATATGCCATGCTATTGCCGCTATTCGCCACCCTATCTGTACATGCCCAGCAGGCCATCACAGGAAAAGTTATAGCCGGCGATGATCGCCAACCGGTGATCGGAGCCACCGTTAAGGTAAAAGGAGCCAACCGCGGCGCCGTTACGGATGCTACCGGCAGCTTTACCATCTCCGCAGCCGGCACCGATGTACTCCAGGTTAGTTTTATTGGCTTCCTTCCGCAGGAATATCCCCTGAAAGGAGCCTCAGATGTAACTATCGCCCTTCAGCCGGATAAAAAAGCGCTGGATGAAGTGGTAGTAACGGCACTGGGTATACGAAAAGAAGTAAAAAAGGTAGGTTATGCAGTACAGGAAGTAAAAGGGGCAGACCTGATCAAAGCCAGGGAACCTAACCCGGTAAATGGCCTGGCAGGTAAAGTGGCCGGCCTCACGGTAGGCGCTTCTGCTGAACTGTTGTCGGCCCCGCTGGTACTGCTCCGTGGCAGTAACATTGGTTTGTATGTGGTAGACGGAGTACCCATTAACTCCGATACCTGGAATATTTCCCCGGATGATATTGAAAGCTATACTGTCCTGAAAGGAGTAACTGCTTCCGCCCTTTATGGTTCCCGTGGCCTCAATGGCGCTATCATGATCACCACCAAAAAAGGGACGAAAGATAAACGCGGCCTGTCTATTGATTTTAACTCCAGTACCATGTTCGAAAAAGGATTCAATGCCATCCCTAAAGTACAGGATGAATACGGTCCCGGCGACCATGGTAAATATGCTTTTGTAGACGGTAAAGGCGGCGGTACCAACGATGGCGACTACGACGTATGGGGCCCCAAATTCGAAGGCCAGCTCATCCCACAGTACGACAGCCCCGTAGATCCGGCTACCGGCAAACGCACCGGTACCCCCTGGATTGCACGCGGCAAAAATAACCTGCAGCGCTTCCTGCAAACAGGGATGCTGAGCACCAACAATATCGCCGTATCGTCTCACACGGAAAAAGCTGATCTCCGCTTCTCCCTGTCACATTCCTATCAGAAAGGAATTGTGCCTAACACGTCACTGAACATCACTAATTTCAATATCTCCGCAGGTTATAACTTCAACTCCCGGTTAAGATTAGATGCTTACATGAATTACAACCGCCAGTATTCAAACAATTTCCCGGATGTAACCTATGGCCCCAACAGTATTATTTATAACACCCTTATATGGGCGGGCGCCGATTGGAGCATGGACGACATGCGCAACTACTGGCAGCCCGGCAAAGAAGGAATACAGTCCATTTACGCGGAATACCAACGCTATCATAACCCCTGGTTTATGACCTACGAATGGCTGCGCGGCCATTACAAAACAGATATCAATGGTTATGCAAAACTGAACTATAAGATCAATGACAAGCTGGAACTGCTGGCCCGTACACAAATCACCTCCTACGACCTGATGAGGAATGAGAAAGTGCCTTTCTCCGCTCACCCGTATGGCCGTGAAGAAGGTAAAGGCGATTACCGGGAAGACAAACGCAGCATGTTTGAAAATAACACCGATGTATTGTTGTCTTACACCAACACTTTCCGTCAGATAGGTATCCATGCCTCCGTAGGTGGTAATGCCCGTTCTTACCGGTATAACTCCAGCTATGTTTCTACCGGTTACCTGAATGCTCCGGGATGGTACGGATTTGCCAACAGCCGGGATCCTTTGTTTGCTACCAACTACTACGCGCCTATGCTGGTACTGAGTGCTTATGGTTATTTAGATATTGACCTGGGGAAATATGCTACAGTTTCCTTAACCAATCGTATCGACAAAGCCTCTAACCTGCCTGTCCGGAACAATGTTTATTCCTACCCGTCTGTTGCAGTGAGCACGGTGTTGTCCGACTATATACAACTGCCGGAAGTAGTATCTTTCCTGAAACTGCGGGGTTCCTATGCCAACGTAAAAGGAGGCTTCACACAGGCTACCATTGGCGCTACACCGCTGGCCACTTACCCGCTGGGATATGGTTCTGAATACCAGTCGTCTTATGATGGCCCTATCTATAATACTTCTTTCTATAATGTTTCACCGGTGTACCAAAACCAGGCAGGCGCTTATATCTCCCAAACTATTGCCAATCCCGATCTGAAACCTTTTGCAAGTAAAGCAGTAGAAGCCGGTGTAGATATCCGCTTCCTGAAAAACCGTATAGGCATTGACGGTACTTACTTTACCAGTCAGAATGGTCCGCAGATCTACGATGTCATTATTCCCAGCGCTACCGGTTATGCAAAGAACCGTATCAATGGGGTGAATACCCGTAAAACCGGTTACGAGGTAACTTTGAATGGCAGCCCGGTTAGAAATCCCAATGGCCTTAACTGGAACATTACCGCCAACTGGTCTACCTTCCAGGAAAAATATACGAAGATCTATGACGGGGAAGATAAGCTGAACGCCTTTGTAGGCGTGGGCGACCGGGTAGATAAGATCTATGGAGATAAATTTGTAAGAACGCCCGACGGGCAGATTATTAACGGCGCCGATGGTCGCCCGGTAGTGAACCCAACACAACAATTCCTCGGAAATGCCAGCGCCGATTGGGTTTGGGGCGTTAATAACAGCTTCAGCTACAAAGGTATCAGCCTTAGCTTCCAGTTCGATGGCCGCGTAGGTGGTAACATGATCGACTATATCCAGCAGCAAACTTTCCGTGGCGGACGCAACATCCTCACCACGCAGGGTGCAATGGGAGAGGCCCGTTACCAGGATTATAAAGGTATAAAATCCTACCTGGGCCAGGGCGTAGTGATAAGCAACAACGTACCTATTCAATACGACAACAACGGTAATGTAACCAACTACGATAAGCTGCAGTATGAACCTAATACTACCAAAACATTCCTGCAGGATTATATCAGTGTGTACTACAGAACCAACGAAGCAAACCTGATCAGTAAAACATTTGCAAAACTCCGCGAGGTAACCATTGGCTACGCATTGCCGCAAACCTTGCTGAGAGGAACTTTCATCAGATCGGCCAATATTTCCTTTGTAGGCAGGAACCTGCTCTACTTTGCTAAAAATAAGGATGTAGACCTCGACCAGTATCCGGGTGCGGACCAGGGCGCTTCTACCCTCCAAACCCCTACTACGAAGAGATATGGATTTAACATCAACCTCAGCTTCTGATCTGTCATTTTAAAACAATGTATTGTATGAAATCTTTCAAAATATTAACCTTCATTGCTTTAACAGGTGCTGTGATCAGTAGCTGTAACAAGAAGTATGACGACTACGCCATTAACACCAATAAGCCTTCGCAAACCCCGCCCAGTCTTGTGCTGGGAGGCGTGCTGGCAGATATGAACTCAGACAAGCCCTGGAGCAATGTAATGCGCTGGAACCAGTTCGATTGCTGTAACTATAACTATTATGGCGATCAGCGCTACGATTGGGGAGGAGCAGACCTGAACAGTTACTACAGCATGACGAATGTACAGCAGATGGAATCGGAAGCCACCCGTTTAGGCGGCCAGGCAGTGAATCCCTATAGTGCATTAGGTAAGTTTTTCCGTGCCTGGTTCTTTTACCGCATGACTAACCTGGTAGGCGATCTGCCAATGAAAAGCGCATTGCTGGGTAAAGAAGACCTGACACCGGCATATGATGAACAGAAGCAGGTTTTTGTACAGATCCTCCAGTGGCTGGAGGAAGCCAATACACAGCTGGGACAACAAATCGCCAATCCCGATAAAAGCAACACTGCAGAAGGACAATTACTGAAAGGCGATTTTTACTACGGGAATGACCTGGGTAAATGGCAGCGTGCCGTGAATACTTTCCGTTTGCGTGTACTCATTACCTTAAGTAAGAAAACAGCCGATGCAGATCTGAAAGTGGTTCAGCAGTTTAAGGATATTGTTAGTAATCCTTCCAAATATCCTTTGCTTGAATCTTCTGATCAGAACCTGCAGTTTATTTACAATAACATCAACAAGTATCCGTCTAACCCCGATAACCTGGGCTTTGATGCCACGAGGTATAATATGTCGGCTACTTATCTGAATACATTGGTATCGCTCAATGATCCGCGTGCTTATATTACCGCGGAACCGGCTACGGAGCAGGTGAATAAGCTGCATAAATCGCCGGCTGATATCACTGCTTATGTAGGTGCGGCTTCCGGTGAGAGCCTGGATAATATGTCGTCGAAAATGTCGAATGTGGATACCGCCGTATATTCCGTACGCAGCCGCAGCCGTTACTACAGCAATTATGCAGCCGAACCGGGTGTGCTGCTTGGCTTCCCGGAACTGTGCTTTAACCTGGCGGAAGCAGCTAACCGTGGCTGGATTGAGGCCGATGCAGAAACCTGGTACAAGAAAGGCATCAAGGCGTCTTTAAGTTTTTATGGTGTTCCGGCGGAAGCAGCAGGATCCATAATAAAAACGTATAATGGTCAGCGTTATGAAGTACCATTTGATTTTGAGAACAGCTATTACAAACAGGCCAGCGTGAAGTATAAAGGCAACAATGCGCAGGGGCTTGCACAGATCCTCACACAGAAGTACCTGGCATTCTTTGAAAACTCCGGCTGGCAGGCCTACATCAACTGGAGAAGAACAGGCGTGCCCACTTTCAGTGTAGGCTCGGGCACCGGCAACAGCGGCGTTATTCCCAAACGCTTCAAGTATCCTGATTCCGACCGCTCCTCCAACACCATCAACTGGACCGCCGCCCTCAAAAACCAGTTCGGCGGCAGTACAGACGATATCAATGCGGATATGTGGCTGCTTAAATAGTGCGCTTGTGGCCTTCGGCCACTTAAATTGTCTCGGAGCAGGATTAGGATGATTATGCTGATTTCGCTGATTTTCCTGCCGTTTG
>NZ_DATMTE010000699.1:0-4310 GCF_035564935.1 Chitinophaga sp.
TCCCCAAATCTTTTAATCAATAAAATCCCAAAAATCAAATCAAGGTAATCAGTTTAATCAGTTTAATCCTGAGTCAGACAAAATCCGTGTATCGCCGAAGGCGATCCCTGCAGCTATTTATTGCGCGAGGCGTTTGAAGAACCAGATATCCCTTAAGCTGAAGTTAAATACGGCATTCACATAAGTTTCCTTCACCAGTGCGGTTCCTTCCTTGCCGCGTTGCCCGGCTTCGAGGCCCACATAATACCTGAGCTGCCCGTTTTTATTGGGAAGCGATACGCCCAGTGTGCCGGAAATATCTGTGATTTGTGTGCTGCCTACTACAAGCGGGGTTTTGTTGTAAGAGAAACCTGCCTGCAAAACCGCCCCTTCAAAGCTTTGGTTATAGTATTGCCGCTTTATCGTGTATTCCACACCGGTAGAATATCTTTCACCATCCTGGTAACGGTACGTGGGGCCTTTTTGATTCAGTGAGTTCCACAGGGAGTGCCGGTAATCGGCCACCCAGGTAATGGTACCGTTGGTAAGACTCAGCCCGGCGCCATATTCAGCCGGCAGGGTAAAGAAGGAGGGATCCTGGTCTTTCTGGTATAACGAGGTGCCATCCTGGTTCACGATATTCAGTTTTTCCTGGAGCTTCATGGTTGTTTCGAAGCGGTAGGTGGCGCCCAGTCCAAGTTGCCAGTCCTTGCTCACTTTGCCGGTGTATTGCGCACCTGCGGTAAAGTTAGGTTTGAACCCGTATTGGTTATGTTGTGTTTGTAAGGAATCCGAACCAACATATTGCGTGGTGTTCAGCGGGCCGAATAAAAAAGCGGTAGACACGCCCACGGAGAAGTTCTTACTGAGCTGGAAACCGTTGGAGATGTAAGCCCTGTTAAAACCGCCGGTGCCGGTGGTGGTGGCGGTTACCGGTGTACCGGTACCGGTTACGAACTGCTGGTTTTCCAGTTTGTAATCGATAGTGCTGAAGGGGGTAATGCCTGCACCTATGCCCCACCATTTGGCGGCTTTAAAGCCGAGTGCCAGCCGCTTGAAGTTGATGTCGCCGGCGTTTTGTGAAATATTATTGCCGCTGTAATTGATCTGTTGTGCTTTCAATGACACATCAAACATAAAATTCTGCGGAGGAAGTGCGCTGTAGGAGGCAGGATTAAGTTCGTTGAGATAGCCGGAATGCCTGCGGCCGATGCCGGTGCTTCCCAACCCGAAATTGCGGCTGTAATCCCTCGATTCCAGGTCGCCTATGCCATAGGCGGAGTAAATGGAATTGAGGCCGTGTTGCGCTTTTACAGAGGCCGTGCACAACAGGAGTATGATTAATCCGCTATATATTTTTATTCGCATGAGTATCCTTTATTTATACAACAGGTAGTATAACTGTATTGTAAGTTTATTGTCGGTGTTTTGCTGATCGCCGGTTACCAGCCTGTCCAGCGTAGTTCTGCTGTCTGTGGCGCTTGGTGTAAGCAGCAGTCCGCGCGAGTCTGTGCTGCTGGCAGTTTGTTCTTTGATTACATAGTTGGTAAGATCAAAGGTGTAGTTGGTGTTTTTATCATACAGTTTGTCTATCGTCAGTTGCCCGTAAGTGAGGGTGTCCGTTACTTCATTGAGCTTATTTACTTCGCACAATGCCATTCTTGGCGGCAGGCGGTTATCTGTATAAGTGCCCAGTACAGGTTTGAGCGTCATGTATACCTTCATTATTTTAAAGAACTGGCCCATGTACACGAGGTTTTTGATGTAAGGGATATCTATTCGTGTAGCCGACCCGGTTACAGGCTGAGTGAAAACCCGGTTACCGGTGCTGGCGGAAGGAAGTTCTTTAACGCTCCCTGTAAGCGGCGCCAGTGGCGTGCCGGTATGATCGGCCACTACCTGGTTGAATTGCAGGTTAGACGCCTGCATTTTGAAATCCACATATTTTACCGTGGTAATAATTTCGTTGATGTGATAGTATAGCCGCATCACGAGGGTGCTGTCGGTAGCGGAAAACCCGGTAACAGCCTTACTGTTGGCGCTGCCCCTTACATTCAGCCCTTTAAAAAATTCCAGGAAAGTATTATTGGCAGTGATGTCCGGGCTTTTGTCGCGCAGCATGTTAAATAACTGGCTGCCCAGCTGATCGGACATATGTACGGTAACGGTTTTATCGGTAAGCGGGCGGATAACGCCGCTGAAGCTGCCTATCGGCGTACTTTCTGTAGAGAAGCTGCTGTTGTTATACAGGTAGTAAAAGTTTTTGGCAGTTTGTATGGTAGAGGTAACACGGTATACCTGAAATTCCTGCGGAATAGTGGAGTCGCCGGCCATATACCCGTTAGGACGCATGATCAATACCATGGAATCATATGCGGAGCCATTCACCGGGATATCTACTGCGGCGGGCTGCGCTATCTGGAAATAAGATTGAATGGCAGCAGTGCCAAACAGCGGGTCGGTTCTTTTACCGGCCAGCAGCACCTCGGTTCCGGAAGTAGGCACGGAGTCCTGCTGCACCGTTTTTATATTTACGGTGAGCGTATCAGACAGGATATAATCTGTATTCTGATTATTATCTACAATATTATTATAGGTAAACCCGGTTTTTTGGCAGGAAGAAACCGCCATCGCCAGTAAAAGTGCGGGAAGGTACCGGTACAGGCCCCGGGCTGCGCGCCTGAAAAATAAGTGATACATGGTATTGTTCATGGTGCGCAATTTTAGACAGGATCGATACTTTCAGTTCCTTTAATATGCCAATGGCCAAAATTCATCGATGAATAACGAAATATATCCTTTATGCCGCCGATAGCGCAGGAACAAGCATTTGAGGCGAAAGAAACCAACTGGTAGATGAAATAACGGTATCCGTCCGCTAAAAACAGGGGAACAGCTATTTCCTGTTTGCCGGAATGCTCCTGCGGATAATTTTGGCGCTAGTAAAAAGAACATGCTAATGCGATATTTAAAAGGTTTTAGTTTATTATTGATGGCTTCCCTGGCGGCCTGTTCGAAAAGTTCAGATACTACTACGCTGGTGGGGAACTGGATGAAGCGTTCACAATACGAAGGCGTGGCCAGGAGTTCGGCGGCTTCCTTTGTAATTGATAATAAAGCCTACGTAGGCACCGGCTATGACGGCACTGAAAGATTACAGGACTTCTGGGTATACGATGTGGATCAGAACCAGTGGACACAGGTAGCCTCCTTCCCTGGTGTAGCCAGGAATGGCGCCGTTGGCATGGCCATGGCCGGTAAAGGTTATGTGGGTACCGGCTATGACGGATTAAATAAACTGAATGACTTTTACGAATATGACCCGGTGGCCAAAACCTGGACGAAGAAAGCAAACTTTAAAGGTACCGCCCGTTACGGCGCTGTGGCTTTTGCGCTGAACGATAAAGGTTTTATCACCACAGGATATGATGGTAATTGGTTAAAAGATAACTGGAAATTTGATCCCACTGCTCCGGATGCCGACGCATGGACCCAGGTAGAAAGCATGAACAGCGGGAAAAGAACGGATGCTTCTGTTTTTGTGATCGCCAACAAAGCCTACGTTTGTATGGGTACTGCCAACGCTGCTAATGTAACGGACTTCTACGCATTTGACGGTACCACCTGGACCACCCTCAACCCGATTGCCAATGTAAACGACGACAGCTTCGACGATGACTACAACTTCGCAGGCAGCTCGGCTGCAGCTTTCTCCATGCAGGGCAAGGGATATATCGTTTCGGGTATCAAAGGCAGTTACTCTGCCGCCGTATGGGAATATACACCGGGCACCGACCGCTGGGTGCAGAAAACCGACTTTGAAGGCGCTGCCCGCTCAGGCGCGGTTGGCTTTAGCCTGAAAGACCGAGGCTTCGTTGGATTGGGCGCCAGCTCCAGCCTGTCGCTCGACGACCTTTGGGAATTTAATCCTACTGCAGAATACAATAAAAATGACTAAGCGTAATATCATTATCGTAGCCGGTATAGCCGTAATTGTGCTGGCTTTTGTAATAAGAAAATCATACCGGCAAACAACACCGCGCCCCGGTGCGGATATGGTGCCGGTAGTGGTGGTACCCTTCCAAATAAATAATGGATGGGGATATAGGGTAAATGTAGACGGTCATACCTACATCTACCAGGATGCAATTCCCAGTATCCCCGGCAATCATGTGTTCAGTTCAAAGGAGCATGCTATGCGTGTAGGGCAGTTTGTGGCAGCGAAACTAACACAGAACAAAATACCATCCGTATCTCCGCAGGAGCTAAGGGATATGCAGATAACAGAAGCGCAGTAACGCGGATTTTGTCTGACTCAGGATTAAACTGAT
>NZ_DATMTE010000700.1:0-8847 GCF_035564935.1 Chitinophaga sp.
GGTTAAAATTTAAACGGCACGTTTCCCACGAAATTTCCCGGTTTCTGCGGGTTCACAGACCAGTAAGTTTACCCAATCGGGGAAAAGTTTACGCGATCGGAAATTTTTTATTTATCTATCCTGGCAATATTATCAAGCAACCGCTGTAACAGGTTCTTATCCCGGGTGATGATACGGATCGTCCCGGTCATTTCGGGGCTGAACCGTATGCCGGTATGGTAAGTAGTACGGAGGCTGTCCGGCAGGCTGATATGCACCCGGTACATGGCTTCGCCTTTCTCTCCCTGTTTGGTATTGTCCGTCGCCTGGGGCGTACGCGAAATAAAGCTCACTTTCCCTTCCAGGTAACCGTATTCATTGTAGGGAAACTGTGCCAGCATAATATGGGCAGGTTGCCCTACTGCGATCTTGCCAAAGCTGGCAGCGGGTATCATGGAATAAGCAACGTATTTAAAATGATCCGGCGCCGCCATGTAGAGCTCTTCCCCGGCGGTAACCACCTCATTGCGTTGCAGCGGTCTCAGCTCGTACACACGCCCGTTAAACGGCGCCGTTACCAGGAACTTCAGCCGCCAGCCGCGGATATAGCTCTGCACATTGCGCACCTGCTCTTCAATGCTTAATACCAATTCATTTTCCCGTTCTTTTTTTTCATATTCCAGGTCAAGGAGCAGCTTGTTATTTTCGCCTTCGGCGATGCCGGAGCGGATCTTTGTTTCCAGCTGGTTTTCCAGTGCCAGTCTTTTTTCATTGAGTGCTGTTACTTCATCATTGAACTCCCTGCGCGACAGCACCCTTTCTTCATACAGCTTTTTCTTTGCTTCAAAAAAATCTTCCGCGCTTTCCAGTTCCCGTTTCACCAATACCCGTTCCTGGTCGGCCGATCTGGACAGGGCCGTATAACGGCTGCCCTGGGTACGGAGATTGGTCATGCGCTTATGATAAATACGCTGGTCTTTCACCAGCAGGTAAGCATTAATGCTTTGTACCAGTTTATTATAGTCGGCCTGCACTTCTCCCAGCAGGCGCCCGTCATCTTTAAGGCAAACCGCCATTGAATCGGTTGCATCATTATGCAGCCACCGGTTGATGGATGCGCATAGCTCCTCCAACTCATTGATCTTTTTCAGGCCGATGGGATTTTCGATTTCCGCCAGTACCTCACCTTCCGTTACCCGCTGGCCCTCTTTCGCAAAAATCTGTAATACCCTGCCCCCGCTCTGCGCCTTTGCCCTGATGGGCAGCGGGTTCGTGGTGAGTATAACATTCCCTTCCAGGATATCGGGGTACTTTATTAAAATGCCTACCAGTACCAGTATCCCCAGGGCTGCCACTACTGCGAAAAGCGCCATTCCCGTAAACCGGGAGGGCGTTCGTTCCAATAAATCTTCCACCTCAGGTGATAAGGTCTGTTCCGGCAACCGGTATACAATGGTTTCCTTTCCCGCGGTAACAGGAGGCGCTTCCGGCGCCGGCGTTTTATAATATGTAACAGGTTCCGGCATATGTTATACTTCTAACTGCAATTGATTTTTTACAAGACGATAATAGTATCCTTTAGACATACTCAGTTCCTCATGCGTACCTTCTTCTATAATGATCCCGTTATCCAGCACCACAATATTATCAGCATGGCGCACCGTACTAAGCCGGTGGGCGATTACCACTACCGTTTTATCCCGGTAGAAATCATCCATGCGTTGCATGATCTTCGATTCGTTGTTGGCATCCAGTGCTGAAGTGGCTTCATCAAAAAACAGGATCTCCGGTTGTTTATATACCGCGCGCGCTATGAGGATACGTTGTTTCTGCCCGGTGCTCATACCGTTTCCCTCCTGTCCTATTTTAGTATGATAACCCAATGGCAGTTTTTCTATGAATGTGCTGATATTGGCTATATCGCAGGCAGCTTTCAGGCGCTGCCAGTCGGGCGCTTCTTCCCCCACCGCTATGTTCCCGGCAATGGTATCGTTAAAAACAAAACCTTCCTGCATCACTACGCCGCAAAGCTCCCGCCACTGGTGCAAATCGGTGAGCGATAATTCCGTGTTTCCAACTTTGATCTTTCCTTTCTGTGGTTCATAAAACCGCATCAGCAATTTCAGCAGGGTAGTTTTGCCGCTTCCGCTGGCGCCTACAATTGCGGTTATTTTCCCTGCCGGGATGATGAGGTTAATGTTCCGCAGCACCGGCTCTTCCAGGTCGTCGTAAGCAAACGATACCTCTTCCAGTTTAAGGGTATGATTGGCGGGTACGGGCATATGCAGGATTGCCTGTTCACCGGTATGGGGCACTTCATCCTTTTCAAGATGCGTTTCCGCCAGCCTGTCCAGGCTGATACGGGCATCCTGCCACTCCTTGGCAATAGCGATCAGCTGCAACACGGGGCTGTTCAATTGCCCGATGATATAGGAAACAGCCAGCATGGTGCCCAATGTAATTTCACCATCTATTACCAGTTTTGCTGCCACAAAAGTGGTGAAGATATTTTTTATTTCGTTGATGATCCGGGCGCCTGTTTGCTGCTGCTGTTCCAGTTTCAGCGCCTGCACACTTACCCGGTACAGCTTTACCTGTATACGTTCCCAGCTCCAGCGTTTAGGTTGTTCGGCGTTATGCAGTTTAATTTCCTGCATACCGTTTATCAGTTCATAGATCTTGCTGTTGTTCTCACTCGCATGGTGGTAGTTCTTATAATCCAGCTTCTCCCGCTTCTTCAGAAAATAAAAGATCCAGGTTACGTATAAAATGCTACCCGTTAAAAAAATAGTAAGCAACATGGTGTTATAATACGCCAGCACTACACTGTAGGTAAGCAGGGTAAACACGGCAAAAACAGCTCCCAGCGATGATTTGGTGATAAAGTTCTCAATGCGCCGGTGGTCGTTGATCCGTTGCAGCAAGTCGCCTGATAATTTAGTATCGAAATAGCGGATGGGCAGGCGCATCAGCTTGCAGAAAAAGTCGGACACCAGGGTGATGTTAATGCGGCTGCTCACATGCAGCAACAGCCAGCTCCGTACCAGTTCCAGTACCAGTTGCCCGCTAACCAGCGCCAGCTGGGCAATGAGCACCAGCCATATAAACCCGATATCTTTTTTATAAATACCCGTATCAACAATGTTCTGTGTTAAGAAGGGAATCATGAGCTGAAGAATACTGCCTACACCCAGGCTTAGTAATACCTGCATCATTACCTTTTGATGGGGCTTCATGTAATGCCAAAGGAAAGGCCGTATGTTCACCTTCTCCTCCTTATCTGCATATACCATTGTTTCATAAAACGCCGGTGTGGGTTCCATCAGCAGTACAATGCCCTGGGCGGTAGCCGGTATTGCATTAGCGCCGATCCAGTATTTTACGAATTGATCGCGGCTGTATTCAACGAGGCCTTTTGCAGGATCAGATACATATACTTTACTGCCGGTGATCTTATACACCACTACAAAATGTTCCTGCTGCCAGTGTAAAATAAGCGGCAGGGGCGCTTCGTCCTCCAGCTTGCGGAAAGTGACCATGGCAGCCATGCTGCGGAAACCTACTTCTTCTGCCGCCCGGGAAAGACCCAGTAAACTGGCCCCTGCCCTGCTGGTGCCGCTCAACTGCCGCAGCTGCACCAATGAAATAGTACGGCCATAATAACGGCCTATGATCCGTAAACAGGTAGCGCCGCAATCCATGCTGTTTCGCTGTTGCTCGTATGGAAATTTCTTTATGCTGAACATGGGATATCAATTTCGTAAAATGCGATGGCAGCTTGTTTCAGCGGGTTATCCGCCCAATCTGTCCAGGTGGCGGTATAGGGATCATATCCGCATTTCAGGGGCTTACTGCAACCATCATGCGGATCTTCCAGGTAAGCGCGGCAATCTGTACACACATGCCTGAACTCACAGTTGCGGCAGGTTTGCACCATGTCCTTGTGTATATGCCAGTGTTGCCTGAACACCGGGTTATTCAATGCTTCCTGCAAAGTGGTAGTACTTACATGCCCGTAATGCTGTGGCATAGAGGGGCAGTTCCTGATGTACCCCGCTTTATCTACGGCTATTTTCCGGTTAAGACAGGTATTGTGACGGTGCGACTCAATAAAATGCGATGCATTACTAATAAAGTAATGAGGATGAAAAATGCCGCAATGATTTTCCCCGGTGATCATCTGTTCAATGAAATGAATGGGGATCAATCCTTCCACGTAGTGATCCGTACTGTTTCCCGGAGCGCCATAGCAGGTAATGCTGCCAATTCTCTCATGACCGGTAAAAAGGCGATTCCAGTCGGCTGTTTTAAAATGATCATCGTATGGCACAATGAATTGAATACAGCGGCATACCGTTTCCGTGGTAGCGGCAGCCAATGCCAGCAGTTCCCGGACCGGCAGCGGTGAATATGCGCGTACCTGGATCTGTTCGCAGCCCAGGGCGGTAAGTTGATGTACCAGTTGCACTGCATCAAAACCGCTCTGCGCATCCATATCGATGATGGCATTATCAGCAGGGCTGTAATGCGCTGTGGTAAGCGGTAAAGGAATAAAGCGAACAGCATCCGCTGCATCTTCACTTAAAAAAATATATTCTTCTTTCAACAGGAAACGCAGGTACTCATCCAGTATGTTATGCTGGTCAGCATCAAATTCCATGTATATATTGCCCAGTTGTTTCCCGTTGTATGTTTCCACCAGCTCTTTCAGGTGCACAGGCACCGGTTGAAAGCGTCCGCGATGCAAATCCATTACCAGCGCCCGTTTGGCGCCTGCAACAAACTGGCAACCGGCCATTTGTATCATATACATCTTTTCCTGTTCTTTAAAGCAAGTCATATCTCACAATTCTGGAAAGTGGTTTATAATGCCTGTTAGCCCTGTAAGTATATTGATAGTATGCAGATAATTTAACTGCTTTGGTAAGCGGGAAAGGCCTTCCGGCCTTATCCCGGTCTGTTACCGTTGTTTTGTTATAGAAAGGCGGGAAGGAGTGTGAAAATCCTGTGTTAAATATTTCTTTCAGTGGTTTCATCTTTACCTGATTAAACGTTATGACCGGTTTTCAAAAAAGCGATGTTGATAAGATAATCTGCTACCTTTTGTTCAAGGTGGTAGTGGCAGTTGCTGCTTACATTGCCAAACTGCCCTACCGGGTTCACTTCCAGGAATATGAATTTATCATCGGGAGTTACGATCATGTCGACAGACCCTGTTTTCAGCTCCAGTGCTTTCATCAATGCATGAATGTTCGCACTAACCGCAGCCGGCAGCTGGTAGGGCACATTCCGGTTGGGCTTCGCGTAATTGTAGCGCCGCATATCCGTTTGCGTTTGAGTGTCCTGCTGGCTCATGATGGCCATGGTATAGCAAACGCCGTCGAGATAAAAGATCCGCAGCTCATACTTTTTGGGGACATACGCTGCAAACAGGCCAGGCATAAAAGTATCCGGGAGTGCGTCCACATCTTCCGGTCCGAACAGGGAAGTATAGTTAGCATAGGAGATCCTGTCTTCTTCTACAATCAGCCCGTCACTCAGAGGTTTGGTCACTACGCGGCCATATGCGGCCACAAAATCCGCCACCTGTTCCCTGCTGTTGAAAACGCCATACGCCGGCACTTCAAGCCCCAGCGCTGCGGCCGTATCCATCACCTTCAGGCGGTTTACCTTCCTTTCCCCGTAGCTGCCCAGGTGAGGAATGTTGCGCAACCGGCTATGCAGCAGCGTTATTACCGTTTGAGCCTCGTTGGCAATGTTATCCCGTATCAACGGCGGCAGGTTATCCCCGCCCTGGTACCCGGGTATGGCGAAATTACCTCTCCTGTACCAGTAAGCGGTCACCTTACTGAAGTCCAGCAGCTTACCATCCACGCAAAGGGAGGTATGCCGGTTACCGATACAAATGTTGCTGATCGGGTGTTTATCAGTAACCAGCATTACTTCTTTACCATACCACTCCAGCCACCTCATTACATGATAAGTGGTAACATCGCCGGTTTCAGAAAGAATCAGTATCATTTTCAAACGGGTTAAACATCCTTCTTATTCCCATAAAAAATATCCTGTATATATGGATTCCTGATTAAAAAACAGCATATTTGTCATGGTATATCAATGATAACATAACTGTATGCCTTGAAGAAAAACAATAATTATCCGTAGTACATTTTTAATTATCCGTTAGCTCCTTACGTATCGTTAAGCCTCCCCTGTTGTTGGTGTGGCGGCATAAATAATTTTCCAATTCCATGAAACGAGTAGTTATTATAGAAGACGAGCCCCTTATAAGAAATGATATAGAGAAGATGGTGAGCCGGTATGAAGGGTTCGAAGTAGCAGGCAGTTGCGGCAGTACGGCCAAAGCAGATGTATTGCTTCAAAACCTGCGCCCGGATGTGGTTTTACTGGATGTGCAACTGGGCAAGCGTACGGCATTCGACCTCCTGGGCGCATTGCCGGCAATCGACTTCGAAATCATTTTCATTACGGCACATAGTCAGTATGCCATTAACGCCATTAAATGCGGGGCATTGGATTACCTGTTGAAACCCATCAGCGAACCGGAACTGAAGCTGGCGCTCGACAAAGTAAGCGGGTATAAAAATCCTTCCGCCAATCAACAGGCGGTGGCTGTTGCCCAACGGCGCTTTTCTGCACCAGGTACCGCATCAGACGACCGGATCGTTTTACGCACGCAGGAGGGATTGCATATCATCCTTTTCAAAGAAATCATCTTTTGCCAGAGCGACGGGTGTTACACTACCTTCTTTTTATCAGGCAACCGTAAACTGGTGATCAGCAAACCGCTGAAGGTATACGACGAACAACTCCCCCGGCAGCTGTTCCTTAGAACACATCAATCCTATATTGTAAATACACAGTTTATAGACCGGTATCATAAAGATGGTCACGTACTTCTGAGAACGGGCGCCGTTATTCCCGTATCCGTACGAAAAAAAGATGCTGTGGTTAATTTCCTTACCAACCGGGACTAACGGGTATGTTTACACGAAAAATATTTACAGGTTACTTTATTGCAGGTTTCTTCCTGCTGTTAAGCGTTTCATGCAGGCAACACAGCAGCGAAGCCGAAGCAAAGCGGCTCAAGGCGCAGGAAGACAGCCTGCTCAATTATCTTAACAGCCACTTCAACCCGCTGATCAATAACCACGAATTTGCCAAGGCCAGGCAACTGATGGATAGCATGACTACCATCATGGCAACCTATCCTTCCGTGCGGATGCAGTTCAATATCCTTACCACCAGGGGCACCTTCTACAATGCCCTGCCTAACCTCGACAGCGCCCTGTACTATTATCAGCAGGCCCTGGAGCTGGCGCAGAAAAAGGATACCGGCAGAAAGTTAACCATTACTGCAGACTATCATATCGGGGAAGTATATATGAAGCGTAAAAATTTTCCTGAGGCACTGAAACGGATCAGGGCAGCATACGACTACCGCAGTAAATACGATACTGCTAATATGGACATTACCTGCTTCCGGCTGGCGGAGCTGTACCGGAGCATGGGGAATGAAGCCGAGCAAAAAAAATACCTGCTGGAAGGGCTGGGAAGAACCAGCAATCCCCGGTTGAGAACAGTGATCGCCAACAACCTGAGCGCTTTTTACAACTACCATGGCAACCTCGATTCGGCTATATGGTATCTTGACAATTATATCATTCCTGATACTACCCTTTACCATCCTATGTACCAGGCGGGGAAATATGAATCCAAAGGCGTTTACCTGCGGCAGCAAGGGAAATATGAAGAGGCATTGAAGTACACATTCAAGGCGCTGGACATACAACGAACGCAGAAAAAGTTTCCACCGGTTACCTATTACCATGCGGCCAATATTTATATCAGCATGAAAAATTATCCGCAGGCGCTGAAATACATCGATACCTGTATAAACCTGGCATCAAAAGAAAAAGACACCACCCTTGTTTCCTTTGCAGCCAGTATAACAGATGCCTGGGAACAAAAGGCCGGTCTTCATTACACGATGGGCCAGTACAAAAACGCCAGTGAATCCTATTATGAAGCGCTTGGGACATTAAGGGCCTATACCGATTCCGCGTATGCCAGGCAGATCATAGAACTGGAAGACCAATATGCCCTGAAAGCAAAAGATGAAAAGATATTAAGACTGGATGCCACTAACCGCGATGCAGCAAAGATCACCCGGCTGCAACGGATCATTATAGCCGGCTTTATTGGCTTTGTTCTGCTGACTGCCGTTTTCCTGCTGATGTTCTACAAGCGGAGAAAGCTACGCGAAAAACTGCGCCAGGCAGAACTGGAACAGAAACTGCTCCGCAGCCAGATGGAACCGCATTTTATTTTTAACACACTGGCGGTATTACAGGCCATGGTCCGTAACCAGGAAACAGAAAAATCCATCAGTTATCTTTCATCCTTTGCCAGCCTCCTCCGGGTAAACCTGGAACATTCACAGTCGGCCTTTGTGCCGTTGGAGCAGGAAGTGGAAGCCCTATCCAATTACCTGAACCTGCAGGCGCTGCGTTTCGAAAACGCATTCGACTACTTCCTTCATGTGCCGGATAACATGGACGATATTTTCATTCCTCCCATGCTATTGCAGCCCTTCGTGGAAAACGCCGTCCAGCACGGCGTACAGGAGCTTGATTACAAAGGGATCATCAACATTGATATCAGGAAAGAAGGAAACATGCTCCATTGCATTATTGAAGATAACGGCACCGGCATACAGGAAAACAAACCCGCGGGAGCAAATAACAAACAATCTTTATCTACACAGATCAATAAAAAACGCCTGGAAATGCTTAGCCGTAAAACGGGTAAGCAATCCAGGCTGGAAATAAAGAATAAGGCGGATAT
>NZ_DATMTE010000701.1:0-2251 GCF_035564935.1 Chitinophaga sp.
CCACCGGAATAACAGCCATCCGCAGATTTTGTTCTGCCAGCATACCTTTGAGCAGGTGTAGTCTTACTGCATCCTTTTCTGTAGTAATGACAATCTTTTCCGTGCCGGGCAGATCGCTGCATTCTTTTTTTATTTTCAGTATATCCTTCTCCGTATAATAATAATGATCGGGAAAAGACAAGAGATATACCTGTTCGTAACGTCGTTTCAATTCTTCGAGCAATGGTTCGGGCCTTGCTATACCACATGCCAGCAGTGCGGTTGCCGATCCGGGAAGTGCCACCGGCTCGCGGGTGATCATGTCTGACAAGACGCCGTATTGCAAGGTAGTGAAAAAGAGCCGCTGATTAGGCAACGGGTTAATTTCTTTTTCGAGTGCCTGCTTCTCTTCCAGGCTCATGGCAGGTGGACACTTTGATACAATGATACAGTCGGCCCGGTGGTATCCCTGTCTTCCTTCCCTTAAACGCCCGAAGGGCACCACATGATCCCGGGTAAACAACCGGCTGTAATCGGTGATCATGATATTAAGACCGGGTTTTATAGAACGGTGCTGAAAAGCGTCATCCAGCAGCACCACCTGGGTATCCGGTTCATCTCCCAGCAGTTGGGGAATTGCCAGCATCCGTTCCTCTCCTACGCACACTTTGATATCCGGGAATTTATCGTGAAACTGCATGGGTTCATCGCCGATATCGGCGGCGGTGCTGTTGTCATCAGCCAGGATGTAGCCGCTGGTACGGCGGTTATAGCCCCTGCTAAGGGTAGCTACTTTCAAATGATCTTTCAACAGGCGGATCATATACTCTACGTGCGGGGTTTTACCGGTGCCTCCTACCGACAGGTTACCGGCGGCGATCACAGGCAAATCAAATTCCACTGCAGTAAGCAGGCCTCTGTCATAAAATTTGTTCCGTATCCACATCACCAGGCCATACAGCAGGGAAAAAGGATATAAAAGAATACTCAGGTATTTAAGCACTGTTGTTTATTTAAACTGATAAATATGATCCGGGGTCACTACCGTATGCAACGGTACATCCCAGGGGTCTGTGTCTTCGATCTGCAGCACGGGTTCAAACATCGACAGGCCAATGGTACGCACATCCGGCCGGCATTGTTTCAGGAAGCGGTCGTACATCCCTTTGCCATATCCCACCCGTTGTCCCTGCCGGTCGAAGGCCAGCAAAGGTACAAATACAAGATCTATAATTTCCGGCGGCACCACTTCCCCATGCACCGGTTCGGGGATGCCAAACTTGTTTTTAACCAGTATGGTATTGGTTTTCCAGAGATAATGCGCCATATCCCCGGTTTCCAAGTCGGAACGGGAAAGCACCCATTCCATATCCGGCCATTGGCCCCGCCCCCATTTTACCAGGGGCCAGGTGTCTACTTCTTTTTTTTCTGAGATAGGAAGAAAGATATGCGCATTCCTGACACCTCCGAAATCGAGCCGGCGGACATTTGCCAGTAACCGTTCATTCAGGGTAAGGGCGGTGGGATCATCCAGGTTGAGCCGCAGCTCCAGGAAATGTTTTCGTATATCCTTTTTAGTGGTCATGCCAGTAAAGTATGCAGCTGGGTAGACAACAACTGTGCCTGTTGCCGAACAAATGCCGTATCTACCGTATCTGTCAGCGGAATACGGCCGATTTTCGGATACCCGCTCCAATTTACCACATCGTCTTCGTTAGTGTGATAATTGCCGCCAAACACCCATCCGATAACGGGCACGCCTGTATGTTGCAGCATCCGTGCGGTAAGCATGCAGTGGTTAATACTGCCCAGGTAATTCTCCGCTACAATCACCACCCTGGCTTTCAGGACTGCTATTAGGTCCAGCGTAAACACCTCTTCGTTGATGGGTACCATCAGGCCCCCGGCCCCTTCCATCACAAATGCCCGGCCGGCAGGCTGGTATTGATCCGCCAGCTGCAGGATACGATTCACATCTATAGTGCAGTTTTCCAGCCGCGCCGCCAGATGCGGCGAAGCAGGAGCTTCCAGCCGCCATGCCTCGGGGTGACAAACTGACACTTTATTTGACAATAAGGATGATACTGTGTCCGTATCCGTGCCTTCCAGCAACCCTGTTTGTACAGGCTTCCAGTAATCGGCGGTCAATGCTTCCGTAACGCAGGCTGCGGTAACGGTTTTGCCTACACCGGTACCTATTCCTGTTATAAAGATCCTTTCGTTCATCGGCGCAAAGATACGCGGATTTTGTCTGACTCAGGATTAAACTGAT
>NZ_DATMTE010000702.1:0-21302 GCF_035564935.1 Chitinophaga sp.
AATATGATTTGGCGTTACCATAACAGATATCCTGTACCATCTTACCAACAGCGTCCATATCATCCGGTATCTCACCCCGCTCGATCTCTTCCCCAAAAAGATCGCAGAGCAGGCGCCTGAAGTATTCGTGGCGCGGATAGGAGAGAAAACTACGGGAATCTGTAAGCATGCCTACAAACCGGGAAATAAGTCCCATATTGGACAATGCGTTCATTTGCCGGGTCATGCCCTCTTTCTGATCCAGGAACCACCAGGCTGCGCCGAACTGAATTTTACCGGGCACGGACCCATCGTTGAAGTTACCGGTCATGGTGGCCATCAATTCATTATCTGCGGGGTTCAGGTTATAAATAATAGTTTTCGCCAGTTTATCCTGGCTGTCCAGTTTATCAAGGAACCTGGCAAGCGCGCGTGCCTGGGAAAAATCGCCAATGGAATCCCAGCCGGTATCGGGTCCCAGCTGCCGCATCATGCGTGAATTATTGTTCCGCAGGGCGCCAAGATGGTATTGTTGTACCCATCCTGCTTTCCAGTCCATAAGCGCCAGTTCATACAGGAGCGCCGATTTAAACTGCCTGATCCCGGTTTGGGTGAGCGGCTGTCCGCCGCGGATCTTCAAAAAGATCTGCCGGATATCTTTCTCCAGGAAATCGTCTGCATATATTTCCTCAATTCCGTGGTCGGATACTTTACAACCATGTGCGGCAAAAACATCATGCCGGTCTTTCAGCACCTGGAGCAGGTCATCGTACGTACGGATGTTAACGTTAGCCGTTTCCTCCAGTTTATGGAGATACTGGTTATATACTTCCGGTGAGTCCACATTCATAGCCTGATCCGGCCGGAACGCCGGTATCACTGGTATTTCGAAGCCATCCTGTTTTAACTGGCGGTGATATTGCAGGTTATCGGCCGGATCGTCGGTGGTGCATATAAGCGATACGTTCCTGCTGCGTAACAGGTTTTGCACGCTGTATGCCGGTGTTTGCAGCAGCTGGTTACAGGTATCATAGATCTGTTTTGCGGATGTGGGGTTCAGCACATCGGTAACACCAAAATAACGTTGCAGTTCCAGGTGCGTCCAATGATGCAGGGGATTGCGCAATGTATAGGGCACCGTAGCGGCCCATTTCTCAAACTTCTCCCAGTCGGTATTGTTACCGGTACAGTAACTTTCCGGTACGCCATTAGTACGCATAGCGCGCCATTTATAATGATCGCCGTACAGCCATGCCTGTGTGATATTTTCAAACATGGTATCCGCTGCAATCTGCGCGGGTGGCAGGTGACAATGATAATCGATGATGGGCATATCCTTTGCATAGTCGTGGTAGAGCCGTTCTGCCGCATCGCTATTCAGGAGGAAATTTTCATCCATGAATTTTTTTCTCATCAGAAAATTTTTAAGCATTACAATGACACCCCTCTTTTCCAGGGGATAAAATCATCCTGACCGTTAAGGACGGATTTTGCGGTAATGGCGCCACTGGCTACCTGTATAACGTATTCGAGTATACGTTCTCCCGCTGCTGTGATGGTTTCCTCACCGTCTATAATAGTACCGGTATTAATATCTATGATATCATGCATGCGCTGGTACAGCTTTGTGTTGCTCGACAGTTTGATCACCGGGGCGATGGGGTTACCTGTAGGTGTTCCAAGCCCGGTGGTAAACAGCACCACGTTGGCGCCGCTGCCTACTTCTGCAGTAGTGGATTCCACATCATTACCCGGCGTGCACAACAGGTTAAGCCCCGGTTGCTGTACTTTTTCGGGGTAGTCTAATACGGCGGCCACGGGTGAAGTACCTCCTTTCTTAGCTGCACCGGCAGATTTGATAGCATCGGTGATCAGCCCGTCTTTTATATTTCCGGGAGATGGATTCATATCAAATCCGGAGCCTGCCTCTTCGGCGCGCTGCTGGTAGGTACGCATCAGCCCGATGAACCTGGTGGCATCTTCTACGTTGCGGCAACGGTCGCTCATTTCCTGCTCTACGCCGCAGAGCTCAGGAAATTCAGCCAGGATCACGGAGCCACCCAGCGCCGTAAGCAGGTCGGAAGTATAACCGATGGCCGGGTTAGCGGAGATACCGGAGAACCCGTCTGAGCCGCCGCATTCCAGTCCTATACACAATTTGCTTAATGGCGCCGGCTGCCGGCTGCATTGATTGGCTGTCATCAGCCCTGCAAAAGTTTGCCTGATCGCATCAGCGATCAGCTGGCTTTCCGCGCCGATTTGCTGCTGATCCAGGATATAAAGCGGTTTTGCAAAACCGGGATCCCGTTTAGCGATTTCCTCCTTCAGCATGCTTATCTGCGCATTCTGACATCCCAGGCTCAGCACTGTGGCGCCCGCAACATTTGCATGGGTAATATATCCCGCCAGCAGGCCGCACAAAGTTTGCGCATCCTGCCGGATGCCGCCGCAACCGCCATCGTGAGTCAGGAACTTGATTCCATCCACATTTTCAAAGATGCGGTTTCCCTGCGCACCGGAAGTCTCTTCTGTGTATATGCTTTCAAGGATCTCTGCCGGGTTGGCGCCAGCCTGTTGCCTGGCTGCAAGAGAACGCGTAAAGGCCGCGTACTTGCCCGGGCGGCCATATCCCAGTTCGGGCAGCAATGCTTCCTTCAGCACTTCTACATTCCTGTTTTCACAAAATACCAAAGGTATTACCAGCCAATAGTTGGCGGTACCAACACTGCCGTCGGCACGGTGATAGCCCATAAAGGTCCGTTGCTTCCAGCGGGAAACATCGGGCGCATGCCAGGCTGTTTTCCGTTCCGCCGCCAACTCATAACCATCTGCCGCATGCCGCACGTTTTCTACCGCTATCCTGCTGCCGGCGCTGATCTGATGCTGTGCACGCCCCACCAGTACTCCGTACATGTAAATGGCATCCCCTTCCTTCATGGGGTTTACCGCAAACTTATGTTTTGCAGGAATCTTCTCCTGCATCGTGTATACGGCGCCGTTATACTCCACCGTTTCTTCCTTTTCCAGGTCCTGTAGTGCTACCAACACATTATCGTGCGGGTGCACCTTTAATACTTTCTGCTTCATTATCTGTCCTTAAAATTTTACGATACCGTTATTTCCGCTGCTACTTTTTCCAGGTAAACAGCCGTTCCCTGTTCCATCAATGCTTTCAGCATGGTGGTTACCAGCTGGGCAAAGCCGGGAATAGCTGTAAGATCCTGGCCCCAGATAGCCTGGTTACTGAAAGCGGTGTTTATTAATACTTCCGGTGAATGCAACTTCCATTGCGCTGCATACCAGCCGGCATGTTCGTCTGTAATTGTGTAACCATCGCCACCGCGCATGAATAAAGCATGTGCGGCGAAGCCCAGCGCCATCAATGCCGGCACATGGCCGGTACGCTGCTGGTACTGCAACAACACCGGCAGTACCCGCATTTTCAGTTTAGCCGTGTACTGGGCGCAAATACTCAGCCACCGGTGCTCAATGGCAGGGTTGCGAAAACGATCGAGTACAGCGCCCGCAAAACGGACAGCCGCATCGTTACGTATATGTATATCCGTTATAGCCGGGATAATTTCGTGCATCATCAGTCCTTCCATATAAGCAGCCATGGCTTCATCGTTCATGGCGGCTTTCACCGTTTCATGACCAGCCAGGAAGGCCAGTCCGCAACTAAGGGTATGCGTACCATTGAGCAACCGGAGCTTCAGCTCACGGAATACATTAATGTCGGGCGACAATACCACACCGGCATCCGTTTCACTAAAGGATAATATTTTCTTTACCTGTTCACTGCTGGTTTCAATGGCCCATAAGCGATATACCTCCGTCATGATCAGCAGCCCATCTTCATAACCGGGCGCCAGGTCGGCAGCACCGGGCACAATACAATCTACCAGCGAATTACAGCAGTAATTATGATGCGTAAACCAGTCTGTGAAACCTTCTTCCAGCTGGTTAAAACTGCTCAACTGCAACAGGATCTCCCGGAGCCTGCTTCCATTATCGGGTATCAGCTCCGTGGGAACAATCACCATTCCTTTGGTAGTATCTCCCTTAAAGTGGTGGTAGCGACGATACAGGAATGCCAGCAGTTTGCCGGGAAAAGACAAAGGCGGATTTGCATGAATGCTTTCTTCCGCATACACAATACCCACTTCGGTGGTATTGGATATTACCACCTGCATATGCGGATTTTCGGCACAGGCGAGGATCTCCTCCCACTGGGAACCGGCGGTAAGCACCCGGCTGATGGCTGCATTAATAATATTTTCCGAAACGGGTTTCCCTCCATCAATTCCCCTGATACATTGCGTATAAAGGTTATCCTGTTCATCGAAAGCAGTGGTGCTGCCCTTATCTGTTGATTTTACCACTACTACCCTGCCATTGAATACGCCCTGCTTATTGGCTTTGTCTATGAAAAAACAGGGCAGTCCTCTCAGCAATACCCCTGTGCCGAACTGCAGTACTTTTTCCGGAAGGGCAAAATAATCTTCACCGGGTAGCTGCCATTCCTCCTTTTCGTGCAGCTGTTGCAGTAACTCTTTTGAAAGTTTCATATCCACATTATTTAGTCATTATTTCCATTTCATTGGCAGCTAACAGGTACGCCCCTACGCCTTTTGCATCGTTATCAATTACCTTTTCACTGAGATAGTAAGCATAGCTCCCATCGCGGTATGGATCGCCACCCAATCCTGCCACGCTTACAGTTCCTCCCAGGGTAAGATCGCCTTCAGGATTTTTACGGATAAACTGTTTAAGAATCCCGTCGTAACCTTTCTTTGCTACCGGGCCGTAAGTTTTTGGCAGATAGCCAAGACGCATACCTTTCGCCAACGCATATACGAACATGCAGGAAGCGGAGGCTTCCACATAATTTCCTTTGCTCGTGGCTTTGTCGAGCACCTGGTACCAGCAGCCGGTTTTGGCATCCTGGAACTTTTTTATTGCTACTGCGGTACGGTTTAAAATAGCGATGAGGCTATCGCGGCCGGGGTCTGCAGCCGGGTAGTATTCCAGTGCATCTACCAGCGCCATGGCATACCAGCCCATGGCACGGCCCCAGAAGTGCGGCGACTGTCCCGTGGTTTTATTAGCCCATCGCTGTTCCTTTGATTCATCCCAGGCATGATACAACAACCCCGTGCGCGGATCACGCGCATGTGTTTCCATCAGTACAAACTGCCGGGTGATGTCGCGGAACGCGCTGTCCTCCCCGAAAAGCGCGGCATACTCCGCGTAAAATGGTTCTCCCATATAAAGCCCGTCGAGCCACATCTGGTAAGGATATCGTTTCTTGTGCCAGAAACCGCCGTCGTTCGTGCGGGGCTGCTGCCGCAGCTGTTCACGGAGCAGGTCAGCAGCCAGCTTGTACTTATTATCTTTGGTGGCCTTATAAAGCGTTAATATGACACGACCATTTTTAATATTATCGATGTTATAATCTTTCAGCTGGTACGTACGGATGTTGCCGTTAGCATCTATAAAATGATCCATGCTCCGTTGTATGTATTGGAAGTACCGCTGATCGCCTGTTCTTTTCCATAAGCCGGTAAAACCTTCCAGCACTACGCCCTGGTCGTACGACCATCGTACAGGTCTGCCGGGTTGTATCTCCAGCGAATCGCTCCATATACGCATTACGGTGGCCGCCATTCCGGCGGCGCCGGTTTGTGCCTGTGTCAATGAAACGGATAACAGCAATGCGGCGGATAATAATGATGTTTTAAAACGCATGGTCTTCTGTTGATTGGGTTTTAGTATCGCGGTAACGACAGCTGTTGAATGTAATATGCCTGGTATTGCGGGTTTGCACCGGCTGCTGGCCGGAAGATGTAAGCAGGTATACGTTACTGAAATGTATATCTTCTGCTTCCAGGCATTGAATGCCTTCGCTGGCCTTTATAAACAGGTTATCCAGGTGGATATTATGCACAGGCTTTTCTGGCAGGCCACGTATGAACACGGCTTTTCTTGCACCGCTGCATACAATGTTATTCATATAAAAGTTGCGGAACACGGGGGTGGCTTCCGTTACCGGCAATGTTTCCACACGGGGAGCAGTTCGCTTCTCCCCGGCCAGTGGCACCGGGTCTTTTGCAGCATAATACATATCAAACAGGATGGCTTCACCGGGAATATCCTTCATATTGATGTTAGCGGCATAAATGTTTTCCACCACACCACCACGGCCGCGGGCGGTTTTAAAACGCAACCCGATATCGGTACCAAGAAATGAACAGTCGGACACATAAATGTTACGGGCGCCGCCAGACATTTCGCTGCCTATCACAAAACCGCCATGGGCGTGGTATACAGTACAGTGCTGCACAATCACATCTTCGGTAGGCTTGCCCCGTTTGCGTCCCTGCTCATCCCTGCCGGATTTGATGCAAATACCATCGTCGCCTACATCAAAGGTGCAATCTATGATCTGCGCCTGCCGGCACGATTCCAGGTCCACGCCATCACCATTCTGCGCATACCATGGATTTTTGGCATAAATACCACGCAGGGTAATGTTTTCACAAAGCAGCGGGTGCAGGCACCACGCGGGTGAATTTTGGAAGGTAACCCCTTCCAGTAATACATTTTTACAGGAGCTAATGCTCACCATATTGGGTCTTAAAAAATCCTTGATATCAGCATAGTCTTCCACTTTGCTACCGGGCTTAATAACACCTGGCAGGCTGGTGTTGGCGCCGCGGTAAGATGACTTCGTAGGATACCAGTTAGCGCCATCGGGGCCTACCAGGCCGCCGGATGCCACCAGCTTCTCCCATTGCGTTTCAGTAAGCTTTGCCTTTTTAACGATTCGCCACGCATCACCGCCGCCGTCCAGGATACCACTACCGGTAACGGCTATATTTTCCTGGTTGATGGCGGAAACAGGCGCCTGGCAACGTACGGCTTCCAACCCTTCATAGGTAGTGCTGATCAGCGGATATTGGTCGAAGTCGGTCGTAAACTCCAATACGGCGTTCTTTTCCAGGTGAAGGTTCACATTGCTCTTCAGTACAATAGGGCCGGTGAGCCACATGCCCGGAGGCACCAGTACCACGCCGCCACCCTTACTGTTACAGGCGCTGATAGCGTCGTTAATGGCCTTGCTGTTTAATGTGATACCATCGGCTTTTGCACCAAAAGAGGTAATTACAAAAGTATCTTTCCTGAAATGCGGCTCATAGATCTGCGGCAACTCGTAGCTGTATTTGCCTTCAAACGGCGTTTGCTGCAGGTAATCTGCCAGCGGCAGTTTTTTCTCTTTTATTTCACGCGCTACGAGCGCGGCTATAGAAGCAGCGCCATAAGCGGAAAAATGCGTATTGTCTGTAATACCCTGTGGCAGGGAGTTGTAATGCCCCGGTGGCGTAGTACGGAATAACTTCTGTGAAGCCGCTTCTCCTTCTTTACTCAGCAGCGCCGAACTGCTTTGCTGCAAATCGATCAACGGCGCCTGCATAGCCTTTGCTACAGCTCTTACCACCCCGGGATAAGCGCCATGGGTATCTTCTAAAACCCCATTGGTAAACTTCCTGCGTGCCACCGGCGTAATAAGTACCGGGTGAGCACCTTTAGCACGGGCCTCTTTTACAAAACGTTCCAGGTTAGTTTTGTAAGCCCCTTCCGGCGCGGCGTAGCGGGTGGAATCACTGATCTTCGAATCGTTATGACCAAACTGGATCATCACCCAGTCACCCGGCTTCAGCTGCGCCAATACACTATCCCAGCGATGTTCATCGATAAAACTTTTAGTGCTTCTTCCGTTTACCGCATAGTTTTTAATAAGGATATCCTTTTCAAAGAATTGCGGGAACAATTGTCCCCAGCCCCGTTCGGGGTTATCTTCCAACGGTTTGTTAGCCATAGTGGAATCACCGATCAGGAATATAGTGGGTTTGGGACCGGCTGGCGCCAGTCCCAATAATGATAATAAAAGTATCTGAAGTAGCTTCATTAGTTATATTTATCGTTCTGCTTAAATTCATCTTTATTTGTTACAGCGTCGATCTGGTCCTGCGGAATAGGCCGCAGCGTGTGGTACGACTGAAAATATGTGTTGGCATCCGGGTTATGTAACGCAATGCGTTCTCCCAGTTTGCCGGTACGTTTCAGATCAAACCAGCGAAGCTGTTCACCTGCCAGTTCCCTCGCCCGCTCATCGAGAATAAAATCAAGATTGATATCAGTGGCTTTAACCACCATCTCTGCTTCATGCCCTGTAATAGCCGCCCGTTTACGGATCACGTTGATATATTCCGCAGCTTTGGAGGAATTGCCCAGCTTAAACTGCGCTTCCCCTGCAATGAGATACATTTCAGCAAGCCTGATAATAAATGCGTCCCTGGCACTTTGTTCTTCGTTCATAGATGCCCGTGTGGGATCATCAAATTTATCGAGCGACACATAACGGGTACGGTCCTTTCCTCCCCCATTTTCTGTATACACGGCGTTCCGGTCATAAATCCGGTATTTAGTGGAAGCAGGTAGTACATATTTGCTGCAGTAGATAGCCGTATCGCCCAACTTCATACCGGCCGGCGCTGTTTTAAGATTATTGCAATACCATACCTGTTTGAAAGATCCTTCATAGCGTGCATCTGCATTTTCATTAAAGAGATTTAACAGGAACAGCGTAGGCATATACCTGTTAAACGGCCGCTGGTTAAGAATATCCCGCTGCATACCCGGCAAATCATCGTACTTCATGGCAAACAGCATATGCGCGTTGTTAGCGCCGCGGGAGTGACCATTAGGGAACAATGTAGCATCCGTCCGGTCATCAAACACGAGGTTCTTCATATAATTCACCGCCCAGATCACTTCTTTATTCTGCAGGTTATCCATACGCCAGAGATCTGCGTATTTTGGCTGCAGCGTATAGCCATAACTGTTAATTACCTTATCTGCCAGGTCGGCGGCCTGCTGGTTCATGCCACGGGTGAGGTACATTCTTGCCAGGAAAGCTTCGGCAGCCGGTTTGGTAACACGTCCATAGTCGGATGTGGTAGCCGGCAGGTTATTCACGGCCTCGCCCAGGTCGCGGAAGATCTGCGCATAAAAAGTATCTACCGGTGTGCGGTTAGCAGTAGTAATCACCCCCGAGGTTTCAGTGAGTGTGAAGTGAACCGGGCCCCAGGTTTCTACGATATGCCAGTAATAAAAAGCACGAAGGAAATGTAGTTCTGCGGCGCGTATTTTCTTACGGTCTTCCGGCAGCCCGGCATTGTCTATCCGGTTAATCCCTGCATTACACAGGTTGATAGCCGCATACAGTTGCTTCCATAAACCGCTCATCACGGAATTGCTGGCCTGCAGGTTGTTGTAGTTGGTCATATCCGGGTATTTATCACCGGTACCGCTGGTCCATATATCGGTGCCCATTTCGGAAATGCTGTATCCTTCTTCTTTCCCATACCACCAACGGTTATAGGTATACGCGGCATTCACCAGCGTTTCAAAGCCTTCGGGGGTGGAATAAACGGCATCCGTGGTAGTACCGCCGGGGTTATATTCTTCCAGTTGTTTATTACAGCCGGCAAAACTTCCCGCTGCGATGCACAATATGATGAGATATTTATTTATACTGGGTGTCATTGTTACGCTTTTTAAAGATTAGAACTCAACATTTATTCCTGCTACATACATCCTGGTGAGCGGGTTGCTCAAATCGCCCCCTCTTTCCGGGTCGTAGTCTTTTACTTTGCTGAAAGTAAAAAGGTTCTTACCGGTTACGTATAAACGAAGACTGCTCAGGTGCAGCGACTTCAGTGCCTCAGCGGAAAACGTATAGCCGAGGGAGAGGTTACGGATCTTCACAAAAGAGCCGTCTTTATATCCCAGCGTTTTGATGAAAGGCGTACCGTCTTTAGAAAGACTGGCATTAGGTCTTGGATAATCGTTGGATGCGTTTTCCGGTGTCCAGTAGTTAACCGGCGCGCTGTTCTCCAATCCCTGCGGATCATATTTCGCAGCGTATTCGGAATTGATCCATTGGCCAATGCGGGCAAATACGTATATGTTGAGATCAAAATTCTTATACCGCAGGTCGTTGTTGAAACCACCGCTCCACTTAGGCACCTGGGCGCCCAGTATTATGCGGTCGGATGTATTGATAGTGCCTTTACCGTCCTGGTCTTTCACTTTGATATCACCTGGTTTATAACCATACTTTGCAGCTTCATCCGCTTCTGATGTTTGCCAGATGCCTGTTTTCTCGTAGTCATAATATACTTTAACAGGAGAACCGATAAACCACCCGTTAGCCACATCATTGGTATTGCCGTCTGCCAGCGCTACAATTTCTTCCTTGTTGCGGGAGTATACGATGTTGGAAGTCCACCGGAAATCACCTGTTGAAATATTCGTGGTATTGATGCCTATTTCAATACCCCTGTTACGGGTTTTACCAATGTTCTGCACCACTGTGCTTACGCCGGAAGAAGTTGGCAGCGTACGTTGCAGCAGCAGGTCTTTTGTTTGGGTATCATAATAATCGATGCTACCGGAGATCCTGTTGGCAACGATACCGAAATCGAGTCCTATATTTTTTGTGGCAGACAACTCCCATTTAAGTCCTTTGTTACCCGCCTGATTGCCGATAGCATAGGCAGTAGCGGCATTGGTATCATCCCAGGAGAAAGGTATTTTGGTAAGGTAGCTCATGGTAGAATAAGGATCTACTGCATCATTACCGGCCACACCGTAGCTTACTCTCAGTTTCAGGTCGCTGAAAAAGGTTTGCGACTTCATAAAGGCTTCGTCGCTGATACGCCAGGCTGCTGCTGCGGAAGGGAAGAAAGCCCATTTGTTACCCGGCGACAGTTTGGAAGATCCGTCGGATCTGCCGGTGAGTGACAACAGGTATTTTCCTTTGTAGGCATAATTCAATCTGCCTGTAAAGGAAATCAGTTTGCTGGACTGGTACATACTTCTTATAGCAATGCCGCTTACATTATTTTGCATAGCATAATACAGCTGTGATGGCAATAGTTGTCCTTCTCCCTGCATCAGTGAGGAATCGCGCTGGTCGGACAATACGCTGGCTACACCGGTAACGCCAAAGGAATGATCACCGATTGTTTTTGTATAGGTAGCCACGTTTTCCCAGCTGAGGAAACGGCGGGTGCTGCCATTCGACTGCGACCTTGAGGTAGAAGAGGTAGAGCGGTCGATAGAATTTTTCGATGCGAACACCCCTTGTTTCGCATTTTCCAGTGTTACACCAAAGTTAGAGCGGAACAGGAAGCCGCTGAAAGGAGTCAGTTCCAGGTAAGCATTGAGAAAAGTGCGGGTAGTGCGGGTGTTATTCTGGTAAGCGTTTGGCTGTTCATCCGCCAGGGGGTTGATAGCCGATCCACTGTTAGGGAATAACACCAGGTTGCCGTCTGCATCATAAGGCACGGCCAGGGGAATATACTTATTTGCCTGGTTGAGCGGGTCGCGGCGCGCACTTTGATCATAGTAGGTAATCTGGCTTTGCGCCCCTATCTTGATAGCATCGTTAATGGTTTGATCAATATTCAAACGCGTGGAATAGCGTTTGAGATCATCCAGTTTCAACAGTCCCTTTTCATTGAAGTAATCAAAGGAAAAATAAACTTTTGTTTTCTCTGATCCTCCGGAGATGCCTGCCTGGTAGTCTTGCTGTAAGCCGTTATGTAGCAGTAGATCTGCATAGTCTGCCCAGAGATTGTTCTTTATTTCGTCCAGTTCAAATGCGTTGAATATTTTGGAATCATCTGCTTCACTGACCCACCTTCCCGTAGTACGGTTGGCTTCCCTTTTCAGGGCCGTATATTCCTGGCCGTTACTCATACGCGGGTAGCCGTTTACTTCTGAGGAACCAACATAGGAGCTCACATTCACCTTGGGCTTACCGGAAGAACCGCGCTTGGTGGTTACCATAATTACGCCGTTGGCGCCACGGGAGCCATAAATGGCAGTAGAAGACGCATCTTTCAGTACTTCCATCGACTGGATATCGTTAGGATTGATATCCTGTATATTTTCGTACTGCACACCATCAACAATATACAGTGGGCCGTTACTGGCCCTGATAGACCTGTTGCCTCTCACTGTTACATTCACTTTCGCGCCGGCGGCGCCGCTGCTGCGGGTAATATCCACACCAGGCAGCTTTCCCTGCACTGATTCCATCACGTTGGTAGACGGTACTTTTTTAAGTTCCTCTCCTTTCACCGATACTACCGCACCGGTAAGATCCCGTTTTTTCACGACGCCATAACCCACTACTACAATTTCATCCAGTTTCTTGTTGTTTGGTTCCATCTTTATTGTCATGTTGACATTATCCGCTACCAGTGTCACCGCTGTGTACCCTATGTAGCTGAATAATAGGTCCGTTTTCTTCCCTTCCGGTACCTGGAGGGTAAAGTTCCCATGTGCATCCGTTTGGGTGCCCGTGGTGGTGCCCTTCACCTGAACACTTACAAGCGGCAGGGGATCGCCGGAGGCGGCGTCTGTGACCTTCCCTTTTACGGTACGGGTCTGTGCTATTGCCCAGCTGCTGAAACCCAGCAGCAATAAGCAAATGAGATAAATTCTTTTCATAACGTTTGGCGTGAATTTTAAAATGGCAAATAAAGGAAATGGCAATAATCAGCGTGGTGATTAATTGGTTGAAACAGGAGCGCTTTCTTCCGTGTTGTGCTGTTACAAGTCTACAGAACAATTTGCTAATGGTGAAGTTTATTTACGCAAACGTTCCCGGAAAAATCGTTACTTTCACCACTGATTAGAATGCCGGAAAACATAGTCCGGAAGACGTTATGAAGTATAGAGCAGCAACCATCAAAGATATCGCACAGGCGCTTGGCTTGTCTACCTCCACTGTGTCCCGCGCATTGCGCGACAGCCATGAAATCAGTGCAGCTACAAAGCAGCTGGTACTGGAACATGCAGCGCTACTGAACTACCATCCCAACCCGATTGCATTGAGTTTAAAGGAAAAGAAAAGCCGGTCTATTGGCGTGATCGTATCCGAAATTGCCAACAGTTTTTTTTCACAAACAATCAATGGCATCGAATCGGTTGCTAACGAGAAAGGATATACGGTAATTATTTCCCAAAGCCATGAATCATTTGAGAAGGAAGTGAGAACATTGCAATACCTGGCTTCGCGGTCGATAGACGGCTTGCTGATCTCTGTATCCAGCGCCACCAAAGACCTTACACATCTAAAGGCGCTGCATCAGTACGGATTTCCGATTGTATTTTTTGACAGGATCATAGAAGACATTGCCACGCATAAGGTAATGGTGGATAATTTCCAGGGAGCCTATAACGCTACCATGCACCTGCTTCAGCAGGGATACCGGCGCATTGCGTGCATTACCAATTCCGCGCACCTTTCCATTACCCGGGAGCGTGTAGCAGGATATGTGGCCGCACTGGAGAAACATGGCATCCAGCCCCAGCCGGCGCTGATCAAATATTGCTTTCACGGCGGCATGCTGCTTTCCGAAGTGACTGATGCCGTGAGCCAGCTACTTAAATTAAAGCAAAAACCGGATGCCATCTTTACCGCATCGGATAAACTGACCACCGGTTGTATGCGTGCGCTTAAAAAGGCCCGGGTGGCCATTCCGGACGAAATAGCGCTCACAGGATTTTCCAATTCAGACCTGATTGAATTACTGCATGCGCCTATCACGGTGGTACGGCAGCCCGCCTTTGAAATGGGACAGGTGGCCACCGAATTACTGTTGCAACTGATAGAGAGCAAACGACCGGTTAAAGAATTTGAAACAAGGGTATTGCATTCAGAGTTGCTTATACAACCCGTGTCCCAAAAGAAGAAAAAGTAACCGGCACTATTCCACCCGCCACCAGTCTACATCGGCCCAACCCGCATCATTTGTTTTTACATCCCGGCTACAGCATAATCCCATCTTCGCACCTATCCATCTGCCGGGAACGGCGGTAAACGGCTCTCCTGTGTCCGTGAAGGTTTTCCCGTCTGTGCTGTAGCTGAAACGGCAAATACCACCCGCGGTTACCTTTACCCGGAAAAATATATCCGTTGCCGTTATCTCCGTTACTTCCGCGGTGGTTTCGGCGTTGCCTTTATCGGCCTGCGTACACGTGAAATACGACAAATAAACCCCGTTTGCCTTTCTTGTCAGCGATAACCCGGCGTAGTTGGTACCCATTACCAGGAAGCTGATGCGATCGCCGGTTTGCCGGGGTTTGAAGCTGAGCTTTGTGGTAGCCTGGAATACCGGCGCCGGGAATTTCTGCAGGAGCACATTGGGCACCTCCCAGAGATTACGGGCGCTGTCTGGCGCCTGGGCGCCAAACAGGCGCAGGCTGCCTTTTGCAACGGAAGGGAATGCCCACCCGGCGGTGGGATTGGCCTGCCACTGCCATTGCAGTCCTAATGCAGAGGTATTAAACTCATCTGATTCCTGTGGCGTGGCAACCGGCTGAGGCGCCGCTCCATTGGGTTTACGGAAGGTTAATACCGGTTCCCCTTTCCCGTCGTTGTTATTATCCACCCCTATAACGGGCCAGTCGTTCACCCATTTCATTGGCTGGAGATGTATTACCCTTCCGTAGGCATCCAGGTCCTGGAAATGCAGGAACCAGTCCTCTCCTTTTTGCGTTTGTACCCAGGCGCCCTGGTGAGGACCATTCACAGGGGATTTCCCCTGGTCCATCACAATTTTGCTTTCGTACGGCCCGTATACCTGTTTAGCGCGCATAACCAGCTGCCAGCCGGTAGCAACGCCGCCTGCGGGTGCAAATATGTAATAATAGCCGTTATGTTTGTAAAATTTGGGGCCTTCCAGGGTGGGATGATCATCATGCCCGTCGAATACCATTACGCCTTCGTCGGTAGCTTTAGTGCCGCTGGCATCCAGTTTCTTTACCACGATGATGCTTTTAATACCGGCGCGGCTGCCGGCATATGCGTGCACCATATATACGTTCCCGTTATCATCCCATAAAGGGCAGGGATCAATCAGTCCTTTGCCTGCAACCACCAGCTGCGGTGCGCTCCATGGGCCGGTGACCTGTTTTGCTTTCACCACGTATATCCCGAAGTCAGGATCGGGATAATAGATATAAAATTCGTTGTTATGATAACGTATGGCAGGCGCCCAAACACCGTTGCCGTGCTGCGGCGCAGCAAAGTGATCATAAGGTGGCTGCCGCAACAGGGCATGCCCTATGATGCGCCAGTTTACAAGATCGCGTGAGTGCAGGATGGGCAGTCCCGGGATGGCATCGAAGCTGGACGCAATGAGGTAATAATCATCCCCAACACGGATGGCGTCAGGATCGGAATAGTCTGCATACAGCACCGGGTTTTTATAGGTGCCGTCGCCATTATCTGGCACCCATACTTTAGAAACCTCCCTGGCCGGTTGCGCAAAGGCGGCGGTAGCGGTGAACAGGGATAATACACAGGTAATTATCTTCATAAAAAACTAATTGTCGCTTATTCCCCGGCGATGCCGGTTTTTATTGTTTACAAGACACTTATAAGATCATTACGGTCATCTCCATAAACCAGTAGCATATACTGGCTTTTGCAGGCTTCACAGGCATACCCGCTCACCCTTACACAGTCCGGAACATCAGGAGAGAACAGAAAGGCAACGTCCCTACATCCCGCAGAGGCACTCCGGGTGTGTGGCAGATGCAGCACCGGTCCCTGGGATCGTTGTTGCAGGCATGTCAATGATGTAATTAAACATTCCGGTAGTAATAAATGATCATGGTGATGACCGCCAACGGTAAAGATGCCTGTTTCATAACATGACTGATATTGCGGCGGTCAAAATAGTAAATGACCTGCAAACGCAATGTATTATTTATGCAATCGTTCCCGGTGAAAGGGTTGCATGTTACATGCGAAAGGGTTGCGTATTACATGCGAAAGGGTTGCATGTTATATGTGAAAGGATTGCATGTTACACCTGGCATATTGCAGTTGTGCTGTGTTACCGGTTGCCCCTGTACTTTCAATAATGCCCCTGAACAGTTTACATGAAATATTAGCGGATATTTGCAGCAACCAGTTTATTTAGAAAACCATGCAAGCGATAATTATCCGTAAAGCCACCGGGGCTGATCTACCTGTATTACTGGACTTTGAGCAGGGCGTCATTGCCGCAGAGCGTCCGTTTGATCCCACATTAAAAGAAGGCGTTATACATTATTACAACATAGCAGCCATGATCACCGCTCCCCACATTGAACTGCTGGTAGCGGAAGCAGAAGGCCAGCTGATTGGTTCCGGCTATGCCCGTATAGACAATGCCAAACCATATTTGATATTTAACCAATATGCTTACCTGGGATTTATGTATGTAACGCCATCCTGGCGGGGCAAAGGTGTAAACAAGCTGATCATCAATGGTCTGAAAACCTGGGCGCAATCGCAGGGCATTGCAGAAATGCGCCTGGAGGTATACGCCACTAATGAGGCCGCTGTAAAAGCCTATGAAAAAGCAGGTTTTCAGCCATTATTGGTGGAGATGCGGCTTCCCATCTGAGTTTCAGCGAAACTATAGAAAAATGGCACAATTTTCGACAAGTGCGGGGTAAAGAATTTAGAACCATGAAACAGATACTCGTAGCCTTAGCAGCAGCAGTCGTTTTATTTTCGTGCAAAAGCAATGCTGATAATGCCGCCGCTATTGAAAGTGCAAAGAAAGCCACCATTGATTCCATGAATAATGTAAATGCTATCAAACAACAGGTGGTAGATTCCATGAATGCGTTAAAAAGCAACCGTTCTCACAGCCGTGAAAACCTTGCCGGTACCCAATATAACAATGAAGCCGCTCCGGCGGTAGCCAATACGGAAGCTCCGGCTCCGGCTCCGGCTCCTGCAAAGAAAAAGGGCTGGAAATCGTGGAGCCATACTGCTAAAGGCGCCGTAGTTGGCGCTGGTGCAGGTGCAGTAACCGGTGCCATCGTTAACAAAGACAGGGTAAAAGGCGCTGCCATTGGTACCCTGATCGGCGCCGGTGTAGGTGCAGGTACAGGCGCCATTGTAGACCATTCCAAAAAGAAACAATCCGCGCAATAGTAGCAGATAATGATGAAGAAACGGCGTATCCTCACACGGGTACGCCGTTTTTTATGTTGCAATCAGCTGCTTTCCCCTTTCTGTAAAATAGGGATAAAACAGATCCTCCAGGAGACGGGCATAATAATTAACCGCCTTCTTTCCCTTCAATCCTGTAGTAAGTTCGTTAGCAGAGATCCAGAAATCGCCGATGAGATAAATGCTCCTGATCAGGCTTTCCCATACATCTTCCGGTACATCTTTCCGTACAATGCCCTGCTCCCGGTAATTTTCAAATAACCGGAGAAGCTGCCTCCTGCGGATGCCGAACCGCTGGGCATAGATCTTTTTTATTTCAGGCATACGCCGGGTTATTACCACAAAATGAATGTAAATAAAGCGGTATTGATAGATATGCTGCAATATGGCTGTAATGGACTCCCGCAGGGTATTGAGCCCCGCATCCGGATCATTTACAAATACAGGCAGCTCATTCATGGCTGCAATATGCTGCGCGTATACGGTGTAAATGATGTCGTCTGCATTTTTAAAATAATACTGTATGTTACTGTGACTGATCCCCATTTCTTTGGCAATATGCCGGATAGTGATCACATCGATCCCCTGCTCATTGAACAATTCCAAAGCTGTGACCAGTATCTTTTCTTTTGTATTCATGAGATGCTTACCGCTTTAATATCTCACGAAAATAAAAAAATTAGTACAAATGTACAAACTAAAACATTCATTTTTGTACATTTGTACTAAAATAGAAAAGAGATGAAGATCAGGGAGATTATTTTAGGCACTCATCATATTACGGCTACCGCTACGTTTTATACCCGTTCACTGCAATTGCCGGTGATCAATGAAAGCAGCCGCCATATCAGTTTACAGGCAGGCAGTTCCATACTTACATTTGAAGAACAGGCAACCGCTACCGCGCCTGTATACCACATCGCCTTCAATATACCGCATAACCAGCTACCGGAAGCCATACAGTGGCTACAGACGTTTACTACACTGCTACCTGTAACAGGCAACAGTCATATCGCTGATTTCAGCAACTGGAATGCGCATGCCGTATACTTTTACGACAATAATGGCAACCTGCTGGAGCTCATTGCCCGTCATGACCTGGCGAATGAATCGGCACAACTTTACATAGATTGTATCAGCGAACTCGGCGTAGTAACAACAGATCCTACGGCTTATGCGGACCGGTTGATCAATGACCACGGATTACCTGTTTTTTCCAGGCAACCACGCCTGGAACAGTTTACCGCACTGGGAGATGATAATGGATTACTGATCATTGTGAAAGCAGGACGGAACTGGTTTCCTTCCACCGTTCCTGCACAATATTTCCCTGTTACCATTATGCTGGAAAATAACGGTAACGCTACTACGTTATCGTTGTAAACGGCCATCGCGGTGCTGATGCCCCCACTCATTCAGCTGATCCCATACAGGAATGAGCCGCGCAGCTATTTCCGTGAGTCGATACTCCACCCTGGGCGGCACTTCGGCATAAACAGTCCGGCTTACAAGTCCATCGGCTTCCAGCTCCTGCAGATGAAGGGTGAGCATACGGTCAGTGATATTAGGAATATGTTCTTTCAGCTCACTGAAGCGTAACGTTCTGTTCACCAGCTTGTAGAGGATAAACAATTTCCATCTGCCCGCCAGGATATCAATAGCATAGGCCACTCCGCACACGTCTGAGATCTGCTCGCGGTTCATACGGTTGGTAGACGTTTCCTTGCGCTTTGCCATTACTTACAATTTTGTGTGTTGCATACAATAGGCTACAAAAATACAAATGTAATATTCGTGAAATAATTTTGTCCGCAGTTATTAAAAAACATCTTTTATGAAGATACTGATAGTATATGCGCATCCGGAACCAAAGAGTATGAACGGCGCTATGTTTCAAACGGCCATTACCACATTGCAGCAAGCAGGTCATGAAGTGAAAACATCCGACCTGTATGCCATGCAGTTTAATCCCGTTTCAGGCAGGGCCAATTTCAACAGTGTATACGACGATGCTTTTTTCAAGCAACAACTGGAAGAACGGCACGCCTCCCGTGTGCACGGTTTTGCAGCCGACATTGCAGCCGAACAGGAAAAATTAGCCTGGTGCGATGTAATGATCTGGCAATTTCCCCTTTGGTGGTTCAGTGTTCCTGCCATTCTCAAAGGCTGGGTAGACCGCGTATTTGCCATGGGCACTTCGTATGGCGACGGGCACATTTATGAAACCGGCATTTACACCGGGAAAAAAGCAATGCTTTCCCTCACTATCGGCGGACCGGAAAGTGCGTACCTTCCCGGCGGTTTACACGGCGAACTGGACGTGCTCCTGAAACCCATTCACCGGGGTATATTTCAATTCACCGGCTTTTCTGTACTGGAACCGCAGGTGATCTACGGCCCGGTAAGGCTAACACCGGAAGAACGCGCAGCTGCCCTGGAGCAATGGGCATTAAGACTTACTCAAATTGCTGCAGAAGCTACTATTGAGGTAACGGCATATTAAAAGAAGCGATGAAAATACTTATAACAGATACCACCAACGCTAATGTACGGTTGCATGAATAAACGCTGACATGATTGTTCTTTCTAATGATAAATTAATGACAACAGGTACATAACGGCATCATGTTTGAGGCAAAGGCGCGCATGTGGAATCAACTAATAGAAAATGCGGACCACCTGCCTAATTTCCTATGGAACCTTATACTGGCGGGCATTGCAGTCATAACAGGATGGCTGATCAAATATTTATTGTCGATCTTCTTACGGCAGTCGGTACGAACACAGCAGGACTTTTCCCTGATACACACCATCCTTTTCCGGTTGGGAAAAGCATTCAATTATTTCCTGCCCCTGTTGCTGCTCAACATGGCTATCCCGTTGATGCGGGTACCTGCTAAGTATGTACCCAACCTCAGTAAGGTGGCGGAAATAGCGCTTACGCTTTCATTTGCAGCGCTATTGATCGGGGCCATCAAGGTGCTGGAAGATTATGTGTATCACACCTACGACCTGAAGAAAGCCAATAACCTGAAAGAGCGGAAAATACGTACCCAGCTGCAGTTTATCCGGAAGGTATCTATTACGGTGATCCTGGTGCTCACCGCCTGTGTGATCCTCCTTAGCTTCGACAGTATGCGTAAGCTGGGCGCGGGGCTTCTTACCGGTGTAGGCGTTGGCGGTATCATTATTGGTTTTGCTGCGCAAAAATCGCTCGGCAACCTGTTGGCGGGCTTCCAGCTGGCATTTACGCAACCTATCCGCATTGATGATGTGCTGGTGGTGGAAGGAGAATGGGGGCGTGTGGAAGAAATTACACTCACTTATGTGGTGCTGAGCATATGGGACCAGCGTAAATTAATTTTACCGATCAATTATTTTATTGAGAAACCTTTCCAGAACTGGACCCGTACCGGTTCTGAAATACTGGGTACCGCTTTCTTTTACCTGGATTATACCGTACCTGTAGACCAGGTGAGGGCTGAATTTGAAAGATTACTGGAAACATCACCATTGTGGGATAAGCGCGCAAAAGCCCTGCAGGTAACCAATACCAGCGAACGCACTATTGAAGTAAGGGCGCTGATGAGCTCTTCCAATTCAGGTAACGCGTTTGATCTCCGGTGCTATATCCGCGAAAACCTGGTAAAATTTATACGGGAGCATCATCCAAACAGCCTGCCTAAAACCCGTGCCTTTATCGAAAACGAGGGTGGGCAGCCATTATCAGCCTAACCACTTTTCCAGCACGATCAGGTGCCGGCATTGAATCCCGTTTTCATAAATGGGTTCGGGGTAATGTGTGGTAAAATAATTTTTCCGGATGGAGGTAATTTCAAATCCCTGCCGCTGGTACAGGTTGAGTTGTGCAATGCTGGAGTTGCCCGTGCCAATGCAAAGCCTTTTGAAACCGCCTGCCCTGGCGCGCTGCGCGGCATCCTGCAGCAGGATCTTTCCCAGGCCTTTTCCCTGGTGCGCCGGGTTTACGGCAATGTTTTTAATTTCCAGCATGTCATTGTCCTTCAAAAGTGCATAAACGGCAATTACCTGTTTCTTTTGTTCAAGCACGTATACATCACTGAAAGGAAGATAGGTGTTAATCATTGTTGCCGATGGATCGGCCAGTAGCAAAAGGTCATAGGGCATTTTCTCATTTGCGGCTAATTTCCGGATAGTTGTTTGTTCCTGGAGAGTGGTCATCACTGAATAATTTTGTCGCAATAATTGG
>NZ_DATMTE010000703.1:0-5051 GCF_035564935.1 Chitinophaga sp.
GAACAAATGATTAAAAAATCATATAAAGATAGCCACATTATTGCTATCACAGGAATATTCCTGTTACAGGAAAAGATCAGGAAAATAAAAGGGGAGTAGCTGTTTTAACGCAACAGCAATTCACAAGGCTTCAGCCCTGTATGCTTTTTAAAGGCGGTGGAGAAATGGGAGATACAGGAGTACCCCATCAGCATGGCAACTTCCGACACAGACATTCCCTTTTCATAGAGCAGGCCTTTAGCCTTTTCCATTCTCTCTTTCTGGAAATAGTCATAAATAGTAGTACCATACATGGCTTTAAAGCCTTTCTTCAGGTAACACTCGTTCATGGCTACGCGACGGGCGAGATCCCTGATGGTGATCGGAGAATCCAGCTGTTCCAGCAGGATGCCACGGGCATTCTCTATTTTTTCGCGGTCTTCCAGGTGAGTGAGGAAGCGGCAGCCATAGCGTTCATCAGTATCATTCTGCATAAACTGATCGGAGCTGTATAATAACAGGTCCAATGCACGGCTTTGCAGGAATATATTTTTCAGGATGCCCTCATAGTCGTGGTGTACCATTGTTTCCAGTACGGATTTAGACTTCGTACATGGCTGGATGGTTTTCACAAACGGCTTGCGGGACTGGTTTTCAAATAAGGAGAAGGTGGTGGTACCTTTTTGAAGGGATTGTATAAATGCCGGCTGGAACCGCACTGTGATCAGGTCTACAGAAGGTACCCTGTCATTGCAGGCTTCCTTTTTCCCCTCCGAACAAAGCTGGTCTGTACAGGAAGGGTTCTTACAATATTTATTGCCGGCAACACAATAACGGAGCTCAATAGCAGCCGATTGCCCTCTTTTCGCAGGCTGGTAAATAACCATTGCCACGTCTTCAACAGGCAATGGCTTATCATATGTAAAACGTTGTAATGTAAAATCGAGACAGTCGGGCACTGACACACTATCCTGCTCCGCCAGCCTTAACTGGTCGCTCATCGCGGGCTGCGGAATGGCTAAAGACAATATTTCCTGTATTTCTTTCACTTTATCTGTTTTTTAACGCCAGGCTGTTATAGAAGTCACAAATTTAGGGATTCGTTTTTTAAACAAATATGTTTTGACAATACACTTACAAACCCAGCCTCCATTTCCGGGTTTTAAACCCTGGAACTAATTGGTATAAATTTCGTTTATGCTTTACTGATGGCAAAAAATGGCTTTAATATTCGCAGACTGGTAAAGATCATACTCTTCGTAGCCGGTATACTTATCTTGTTAGTATTGGGCGCCGGCTGGTATCTTAACCAACATTGGAACAAACTGCTGAAACGGGAGCTGCAGGGCTATGTGAGCGATTTGTCCGACAGTCTTTATACCGTGAAGTTCAAGGATCTTCACCTTGATGTGCTGTCCGGCAGCATCACTATTGATAAAGCCAGCATGACAGCAGATTCCCTGATATACCAGCGCCTGCTGGCCCGGCAAAAAGCGCCTTCCGAAATATACACTATCAGTGTAGACCGGCTGGAACTCAAATATTTTAAGCCCTGGCGATATTTTTTCGGAAAAGAGCTCAGCGCCGGGGTGCTCACGGTGAGCGGTCCCAGTGTAATTATGGAGCAAAATGCCACTGTGAAAGACACCAGTACCCCGAGAACGGCTTACCAGAACATTTCCGTCAAAATGAAATCCATCTTTATAGGTAAGCTGGTACTGGACAGCACCAATTTCAAATATATTTTTACCCGGAAAGATTCATCCCGGGTTATCCATCAATTCCACAACCTGCGGATCCGGATCAATGATTTCCTGATCGATTCAGTGGCCCTGAATGATCCCACCCGTTTTCTATACGCCCGCAATTATGAGATCAGGATGAAGGATTATATGAACAGAACAAGGGATAGCCTTTACTGGATGTATGTTCGCGGGATCCGTTATGATGCTGCCCAACGTACCCTGCATATTGGCCGGTTTGAACTGCAGCCGCGGTACGACCGAACCGCTTTCCAGAAAAAAACCGGGGTGCAGCAAGACCGGTTTGAAGTGGTGTTCAATGATATCAGCCTGCGTAATCTCAATCCCCGGCTGCTTTTACAGGAGCAGCAGATCTGGGCCGAACGGGTAAATATCCAAAACGGTAAATTAGACATCTACAGGAACCGCATGCTGCCTATGCCACCCGGCAATAAGCTGGGACAATATCCCCACCAGTTACTGGCCAAACTGAAAGTTCCGGTAAATATTGATACCCTTACCGGCAATAATATCAACCTTCAGTATACAGAACTGAGCCCGGTGACCGAACAAACAGGGTACATTAATTTCAGCCATATACACGGCCTGTTCCGGAATATCACAAATATCGACAGCCTGGTGGCTAAAAACAATCACCTTATAGCCGACCTCGATGCCGTATTTATGAAAAGCGGCAAACTCACCGCCCGGTTCGATTTCCTGCTAAATGACAAGAACGGCAGGTTTGGCGTTTCGGGCCGGCTGAATAACATGAATGGGAAAGACCTGAATGTTGTTACCCGGCCGATGGGAAAAATTGAAATCAAATCCTGCGATATCAGGGATCTCACGTTTAATATTAAAGGAGATGAACGGCGGGCCAGCGCTTTTGTAAAGCTGTTGTATCAAAATCTCAAAATTGCCGTTTTAAAACAGGATGCAGATCACAAGGGATTTAAAAGAAAGGGCCTTGTTAGCCTGGTAGCCAATGCATTGGTTATCAAATCCGAAAACCCTGTCAAAGGGGAAAATACCAGGACCGCCAATGTTACCTATACCCGCGATATCCAGAAATCCTTCTTTAACTTGGTGTGGAAAACTTTGTTTACAGGCGTAAAAGACATTGCTGGTGCCGGAAATCTCTAGTGGAAAAATGATGGGTCCTCCCGGTATAAAAACAGCCCTTCTTTTGTGGAAATAAGGCTTATTTTTCGTATTTTTGCATGATTGTCTACCGTTTTTATTTCTAATAGATTTTACACCAACATATGAGCGAAGAATTAGTGCAAGCACCCAGCCCCAGCAGCAACGGATATGATGCAGGGAGTATACAGGTATTGGAAGGACTGGAAGCCGTTAGGAAGCGTCCGGCCATGTATATCGGCGATATTGGCATCAAGGGTCTCCACCACCTTGTTTATGAGGTAGTAGATAACTCTATAGATGAAGCCCTCGCCGGGTACTGCAAAAACATCGAAGTGACTATCCTGGAAGATAACTCTATCCGGGTAAAGGATGATGGCCGTGGTATGCCTACCGGCATTATTCCGAAGGAAGGCCGTTCTGCCCTTGAGGTGGTAATGACAGTTCTCCACGCCGGTGGTAAATTTGATAAAAACACCTACAAGGTGTCCGGTGGTTTGCACGGTGTGGGTGTAAGCTGCGTGAACGCTCTGAGTGACAGATTATATGTAACAGTAGAACGTGAAGGCAAATTATTTGAGCAGGAGTACCATCGTGGGGTACCACAATATGCTGTTCGTGAAATAGGCAGCAGTGAAATCACTGGTACCACCGTACATTTTAAACCGGATGGCGAAATATTCAAAGAAACCACCTACAACCGCGAAATACTGGCAGGTCGTTTACGTGAATTATCTTACCTGAACCGCAAAATCAGCATCACATTAACTGATGAGCGTGAAAAGGATGAAGAAGGTAACTTCTTCTCTGAAACCTTCTACAGTGAAGGCGGTATCCGTGAGTTTATCCAGATGCTGGATAAAGGCGCCCGCCGTAACCCGCTGTTGCTGGCTCCTATTTATGTGGAAACCCATGACGCCGCATCCAATGTGGCCGTTGAAGTAGCGCTGGTTTATAATGACGGTTTCAGTGAAAATCTCTTCTCTTACGTAAATAATATCAACACCATTGAAGGAGGTACACACGTAGCCGGTTTCCGCCGTGCCATTACCCGTGTATTCAAATCTTATGGTGATAAAAATAAAATGTTCGAGAAATCGAAGGTAGAAGTTACCGGAGATGACTTTCGCGAAGGATTGAGCGCTATTATCAGTGTGAAAGTACCTGAGCCGCAGTTTGAAGGACAAACCAAAACCAAACTCGGTAACTCCGATGTAATGGGTGTGGTAGACAGTTCCGTAGCTGCTATACTGGATGCTTTCCTGGAAGAGAATCCCCGCGAAGCAAAAACGGTGATCAATAAAGTGGTACTCGCCGCGCAGGCCCGTGAAGCCGCCCGTAAGGCAAGGCAGCTGGTACAACGCAAAAGCGTGATGACCGGCAGCGGGTTACCGGGTAAACTGGCCGACTGCTCCGATAACGATCCTGCCAAATGTGAACTGTACCTGGTGGAAGGAGACTCCGCAGGTGGTACGGCTAAACAGGGCCGTAACCGTAACTTCCAGGCCATCCTGCCGCTGCGTGGTAAAATCCTCAACGTGGAAAAAGCCATGGAGCACAAGATTTACGAGGATAATGAAATCAAAAACATCTTCACGGCACTGGGTGTAACCATTGGCACGGAAGAAGATGATAAAGCACTGAACCTCTCGAAACTGCGCTATCACAAGCTCATCATCATGACGGATGCCGATGTGGATGGTAGCCACATTGCCACACTGATCCTCACCTTTGTTTTCCGCTATATGAAAGCAATGGTAGAACAGGGGTATGTATACATTGCCCAGCCGCCGCTGTACCTTGTAAAGAAAGGAAAGGAGCAGGTTTATGCGTGGACGGAAGAACAGCGTAAAGAAGCCACTATAAGGCTTGCCGCCGGAGGTAAAGAAGACAGTGTAAGTATTCAGCGTTATAAAGGTTTGGGTGAGATGAACGCAGAACAACTGTGGGATACCACCATGAACCCTGAACAACGTACCCTGAAACAGGTAACCATTGAAAGCGCTGCAGAAGCAGACCGCGTATTCAGTATGCTCATGGGCGATGAAGTTCCTCCACGCAGGGCATTCATTGAATCGCATGCGAAGTATGCTAAAATTGACGCTTAATTACGTAGATACATTATTATAGTTATAAAGAAAGAATCCTGCCGTTTCAGCGGCAGGATTCTTTCTTTATAACCATCAT